>CAYLVP010000018.1:43587-51401 GCA_964387155.1 uncultured Rhodobacterales bacterium
GCCGCGATCGCCGCGTCAAAGGCGTCGCGGGAATTTTCGACAAGCCCTTTGGCGCGGTCATGCAGGCCGCGATGCGTGATCGGGCGCGCCAGGAAGCTTTCGGGCAGGCTCATGCTTTCAGCAGGAAGATGCCTTCGATCTCGACGGCCACCCCGAGGGGCAAGGCGCCCGCGCTGACGGCCGAGCGGGCGTGCCGGCCCGCCTCACCCAGCGCCTCGACCAGAAAGTCCGAACATCCGTTGATCACCTTGGGCTGGTCTGTGAACTCCTTGGTGGAGTTCACAAAGCCTGTCAGCTTCACCACGCGCTCCAGCCGGTCAAGGTCCCCGCCGCAGGCCGCCTTCACCTGGGCCAGCAAGCTGATGCCGCAAAGCCGGGCTGCCGCCGCGCCGTCTTCGACGCTCATATCGTCGCCCAGCACCCCTGTCACCAGACCGTCGGGCCCGTTGGAAATTTGGCCAGAGACGTACAGCGTGGTCCCGGTCTGCACAAAGGGCACGTAATTGGCCGCAGGGGCCGGGGCGTCGGTCAGGGTGATGCCCATCTCGGCAAGCTTGGTTTCAAATCTTCCGGCCATGGCGCGCTCCGTCTTGGTTGGGTGAGGCATATCTGTCGCCAGACGCTACCCATGCGCGCCGCCCTCGGCAAGCCGATCCTCGTGCGTATCGGATGGCGGTCGCATTGCCTGCGACAAGGCTAGGTTTCGCGGAAGGCGCGGTTGAAGTAATCCGTCAGCGGTTTGATCAGATAGGCAAGGGGCGAGCGTTCGCTGGTTTGGATGAACGCGTCCACCGGCATGCCCGGCACCAGATCAACGCCGCCAAGGCGGTTCATCTCGCCCTCATTCAACACCATCTCGATCCGGTAGTATTTCATGCCGTTTACCTCGTCGGTGAAGACGTCGCCCGAGATATTGCTGACCGTCCCAAAGACCTCAGGCGTTGTACGGGCATCGAACGTGGCGAAAACCAGGGTCACATCCTGGCCCAGATAGACCTCGTCAACATTGATCGGGTCGATCTGGCCGGTGATCACCAGCGGGCGGTCTTGCGGCACGATATACAGTAGCGGGTCAGCCGGGCGCAGCACTGCGCGTTCGGCGAAAACGGTCAGCCCGAAGACGATGCCTGATACCGGCGCGGTGATTTCCAGACGCGATAGCTGGTCAAGCACCGTCAGGCGGTCTTCCTGCAGTTCAAAAGCCTGGGCCTGCAGGTCACGCAATTGGGTGATGGCCTCTTCCTCTCGCTGGGTGCGCAGGCGCAGGATTTCCAGGTCGATCTCGGTGATCCGCCCCTCGCTTTCTGCGGTCGAGGCCGTCAGCTCCCCAAATTGCCCGCGCAGGCGCGCGTCTTCGCGGCGCAGCGCCAGCACGCGGCTTGCCTGTGCCAAACCCTTGTCGAGCAGGTCCTGTTGCGATGCCAGCTCGTCTTCAAGCAAGTCCAGCTGCAAGCCCAGTGCGTCTTGCTGGGCAACAATGCCTTCCACCTGATTGGCGATCTGGGCTTTGCGTTTTTCAAGCTGTTCGACGGCCTGGGTATTGGCCTCGATGCGGGTGCGGAACAGCCGTTCCTGCCCGTCGATCAGCCGCTGCACATCTGGGTTTGTGCCCAGCTCTTCGGCCAGAAGCTGCTGCAGCGTGATCTGGTCGAGCCCGTCGCGCTCCGCCTCCAGGCGGCCGATACGGGCCAGAATTTCGAACAATTGCCCCTCGATCACCTTCAATTGCGAGGTCATCTGGGTGCCCTCAAGCGTGATCAGGATCTGGCCCTTTTCGACACGGTCGCCCTCGCTGACTGTGACGCTGGCGACCACGCCGCCATCGGGGTGCTGCACGACCTGGCGGTTCTGTTCGACCTCAATCTGACCCGACGCGATGATCGCGCCTGCAATATTGGCAAGCACGCCCCAGCTGCCGAACCCGGCCAGCAGGATCACCAGCGCGATTGAGCCGATGGTGATGGGCAGGAAGGCGGACCAGCGCTTCTTGGGTTTGGCGGTGGGTTGCAGGTTCATGTGATGCCTCCGGGGCCCGGTTTTTTCGCGATATTGGCGTGGTTTTGAACGGTGTTCTTGAGCACTTCGTCGCGCGGGCCGAAGGCACGTCGCATGCCGCCATCAAGCACCAGCAGCATCTCACATTCGCGGATGGCAGAGGGGCGGTGGGCCATGATAATCACGCTGCGCCCGTCGCGCTTCATCGCCCGGATCGAGGTGTTCAGCGCGTCCGAGCCGTCATTGTCGAGATTCGCATTGGGCTCATCCAGCACCAGAATCACCGGCTGCCCATAAAGCGCGCGCGCCAGACCGATGCGCTGCAGCTCCCCGCCCGACAGGCGACCCCTGGCCGAGGATACCGGCGTGTCATAGCCTTGCGGCTGCTTGAGGATCAGCTCATGCGCGGCGGCTTTCTTGGCGGCATCGACAATTTGGGCCGGGTTCGCACCTGGATCGAGCCGGGCGATGTTTTCGCCGATCGTGCCGTCAAACAGGCTGACCTTTTGTGGCAGATAGCCGATATGACGCCCCAGCACGTCCGGGTCGTATTGATCCAGCGCGGCCCGGTCGAGGCGGATCTTGCCGCCAGCGGTGGGCCAGACCCCGGTGATCGCCTTGGCCAGCGTCGATTTGCCAGCCCCTGATGGTCCGATCACGCCCAGGGCCTGCCCGGGTTCGAGGTCGAATGACAGCATCCGCAACGTGGCCTGTTTTTCGCCTGGTGGGATCACGGTGATCTGCTCTACAGCCAAGGTCGCGGCCGGGCGCGGAAGCGGGGTGCGGTCCTTATATTCAGGCACTTCGGTCAGCAGTTCCATCAGGCTCTGCCAGCCCAGCTGCGCGCGTTGCACCAGTGCCCATTGGCCCACGGCCATTTCAATCGGGGCCAGGGCGCGGCCCAGCAGGATCGATCCTGCGATCATCGCGCCCGCCGTCATCTGCCCTTGCAGCACCAGATAGGCCCCGAGCCCCAGCATGGCCGATTGCAGAAACAGCCGCAGCGTCTTGGTCAGCGTGGTGATAGATCCCGACCGGTCGCTTTTGCTCAGCGCGCCGTTCAGGGCCTTTTCGCGCACCATCTGCCAGCGGTCAAAGCTGGCCCGGCGCATGCCAAGGCCCTGAATAACCTCGGTCTCTTCCATGATTTCGTCGCTCAGACGGTTGGCCTGCATCGAATTGATGCTGGCGTCCAGCTGCGGCTGGCGGGTGATCCGCTGGTTCAGCAGTGCCAGCAGGATCAGGATTGTGCCGCCGCTCAGGGCCAGAAAGCCCAGCCAGGGGTGAAAAATGAAAATCGCCGCAAGGAAAAACGGCGTCCAGGGCATGTCGAACAGCGCCAGAAGCGCGGGCGAGGACAGAAGCGTTTGAACCGCTTCCAGGTCGCGCAGCCCGGTTTTGTTATCCTCTTTCGAGCCCACCGCGGCCTTGCGCAGCATGGCCGAGAAAACGCGCCGGTCCAGCTTGTCCTGAAACCGGGCGCCGATGCGGGCCAGAACCCGGCCGCGGGCATAGTCCAGCAGTCCCATCATCCCGTAGAGGAAGGCCACCAGAATGGAGAGCGCGATCAGGGTTTCTTCTGACCGGCTGCCCAGCACGCGGTCATAGACTTGCAGCATGTATAGCGGGCCGGTCAGCATCAGCAGGTTGACGAAGACCGAGAAGATGAAAGCCATCCAGAACAGGGACCGGCTTTCGCGGCGGGCCTCGGCCAGCTCCACCCGGCCTTTGTGCATTGTATCTTGTTTCAAACCGACTCGCCTTCGTTACGTCACGCCCAACACAGCCCGGAAGAGTTAACATCCGTGCCAACCGCGATCAAATCGCTAGCAGCAAAAGTTTATCACTTTGTTTTCAGCACTGGTGGTGATTCACTTTCACAGCGTATAAGTACCTCCTATTGAAGATAAATGTGCCGTCAATGAGGCTCAAATTGCTCTATCTGCCTGGTTTGCCGAAGAAACTTGCCGCTCTCGCAGTGGTATCCTTGCTTACGGCCTGCACCGCTGCTCCGACCCCTGTGGGGTTTGCGGACCCGTTTGAACAGCAAAACCGCAAGACCCATGAGGTCAATCGCGCCATTGACCGGGCAGTTCTCCGCCCAGTGGCCACGGCTTACGGCAGAACTGCGCCGAGCCCGGCGCGCAAGGCCATCGGGAATTTTTCCGAAAATCTCGGGCTGCCGAGCACCGTTCTGAACAATCTGCTGCAATTCAGGATTGAGGAGGCGGGCGCGAACACGTTCCGCTTTCTGATTAACACAACCTTTGGATTTGCCGGGCTGATGGATGTGGCCAGCGAGGCCGGCATCGCGCGCGACAGCAGTGATTTTGGCGAAACGCTCTATGTCTGGGGCGTGGGCGAGGGCAGCTATATCGAGCTGCCGCTGCTGGGCCCAAGCACCGCGCGGGCGGCGGCCGGCAGGGTTGTGGATGTGATAACGAACCCGCTCAACTTTGTCCTGGAGGGCGGCGACAGGACCGGGGCCACGACCGCCGGGGTGCTGGCGCGCGTCGATGACCGCTACGAGTTTCGCGATCTGGTCGATTCCATCCTATATGACAGCGAGGACAGCTACGCGCAGGCGCGGCTGCTCTACCTGCAAAACCGCCGCTTCTCGCTGAGCGGCGAGACACAACTTGATGAGTTTGATCCCTATGAGGATGTTTATGGAACCCAATAACACCTTTTCGCGCCGCATCTTTCTGGGCGGGCTGGCCGCCGGCGCACTCGTGTCTCCGGCCGTTGCGCTGTCCGGCCAGCAGGCAGAAACCCTCGTGACCTCGGCGGTGCAGGACATCAACAAAATCATCGCATCGGGCAAGTCGCAACCGGCCATGATTGCGGATTTCGAGCGTGTTTTTGCGCGCTACGCGGATGTGAACATCATCGCGCTGACCACGCTGGGCGCGGCGCGGCGCACGGCGTCGCAGGCTGAGGTAAGCGCCTATGTCCGCACTTTCAGGGGCTATTTCACCCGCAAATACGGGCGGCGCTTCCACGAATTCGTGGGCGGGCAGATCAATGTCACCGGGTCCCGCCCGGTCAAGGGCAATGTCGAGGTGCTGTCGACCGCCAATCTGCGGGGCTCCGCGCCCTTTAGCGTCAATTGGCTGGTCTCGGATCGCTCGGGCAGTGCGAAGATCTACAATATCATTATTGAAGGGGTCAACACGCTCACCTCGGAACGTGCCGAGATCGGTGCGATGCTGGACCGGCGCGGCGGCTCTGTGGCGCGGCTGACGGCGGATCTTGCGAAGGCGGGCTAGGCTGACGCCGCAAAGCGTTCACCGAGAAACGTCGCCTTAACCCAAATCGCCTTAACCCACCCGGTCAATTCCCGAAAATGCGGCCAAGCACGTCGAGGATCACATCCTCGGTCGTGCGCTGCTGGCCTTCGCTGCGGGGCAGGATGCCGCTGCCGGGGCGGGGGATGCGCGGCTCGGGCGCGATCGGGGTGACGCTTGGCGCGCGGGCAGGCCGGATCATGCGCAGGGGCGTGGCGGGCTTGCCTTCGGTGATGCGCAGCATCGTTTCCCGCCAGATATCGGCCGGCAGCCCGCCGCCCGTCACGCCGCGCAGCGGGGTGTTGTCATCATATCCCATCCAGACGCCGACGACGTGATCCGCGGTGAAGCCGATGAACCAGGCGTCCTTGGCGGCGCTTGTGGTGCCGGTCTTGCCTGCAACCTCGCGGTCAGGCAGTTGGGCGCGGGTGCCGGTGCCGTCGGTGACAACGCGGTGCATCATGTAGACAAGCTGTTCGGCGGCTTGCGGGGTGATGACGCGTTCGCCAAGCCCGCCCTCCTTGCCCATTAGCGGCTGGTTGTCGCCCTTCAGCCGCAGTTCGGTCAGCCCATAGGGCGTGACTGCGTTGCCGCCATTGAGGATGCCGGCATAGGCGCCCGTCATCTCCAACAATGTGCTCTCGGATGCGCCCAGCGCCAGCGCAGGGCCGTCAGCCAGCTTGTTGTCGATGCCAAAGCGGCTTGCCACGTCGCGCACGTTTTCGCGGCCCACCGCCTCGGAGACAGAGACCGCGACGGTGTTCACCGATTGGCGCAGCGCGTCGGTCAGGGTCATCAGCCCTTTGAAGTCGCGCGTGTAGTTCTTGGGGCTGTAGGGGCCCGAGCCCGGCACATTCACCGTAAAGGGCGCGTCTTCGACGACGCTGTCATATTGAAAGCCCAGATCCATCGCTGCCGCATAGACGAACGGCTTGAAGGCCGATCCGGTCTGCCGTTTCGCCTCTGTCGCGCGGTTGAAGCCGCCCGCGACCTTTTCGCGCCCGCCCACCATGGCGCGCACTGCGCCATCGGCGGACATGACCACAATGGCGGCCTCCGCCTTCGAGCCGGGGCTGACCTTGGTTTCAAACACGTAGTCCAGTGCCTCTTCGGCGGCCATTTGCAGCGTGTTGTCGAAGGTGGATTGGATCACCACATCCTCGGTCGTCTCCCGCGTCAGGAAGGAGGGCGCGCTGTCCATGACCCAATCGACAAAGAACTCCCCCGCGCGGGCCTTGGCGGCTTTCGACAAGGTGGCGGGCGCGGATCGTGCCGCAGCCTCGTCAGCCGTGGTGATATAGCCCTGCTCGCGCATCAGCTTGAGCACGGTGGCCGCACGCTCCTGAGCGCGCGCCAGGTTGGCGGTCGGGGCAAATCGCGAGGGGGCGACCAGCAGCCCTGCCATCATCGCGCCCTCCGGGATCGAGACATTGGCGGCGTTCTTGCCAAAGTAAAGCTGCGCGGCGGCTTCAAACCCGCGCGCGCCGCCGCCCAGATAGGCGCGGTTCATATAGACCGACAGGATTTCGTCCTTGGAGTATTTGGCCTCCATCGCCAGGGCAAAGATCGCCTCTTTCCCTTTGCGCGCCAGCGTGGTGCGGCGGCAGTCATTCTCGTATTCGGTCTCGTTTTTCCAGGTTTCGGCGTCAAAGGGAACGCCAAGGCAAAGCAGCTTGGCCGTCTGCTGCGTGATGGTCGAGCCGCCATGCCCCTGCCACGGCTTGCGCCCTTCGCGCATGTTGATGCGCATGGCCGACGCGATGCCCCGCGGCGAGACGCCGACATGGCTGTAGAACCGCTTGTCCTCTGTGGCGACAATGGCGTTTTTCAGCGCCGGCGCGACCGAGGTAGCCGAAATCGCGCCGCCATATTGATCCCCGCGCCAGGCGAAGACCACGCCCTCGCGGTCGAGCATCGTGACCGATCCGCGGCTGCGCCCGTCCAGCAGCGCCTGATAGTCGGGCAGGGTCGTGTATGTATAGGCGACGGATGCGCCAATCAGCAGAACCGCAATGGCCGAGACGCGCCAGCTGACCGCCCAGATGACGCGAAACAGAAAGGCAAAAGGGGCCATGATCCAGCCAATCAGCCCGCGCTTGCGTTGCGGCTTGCGCGTCTTCTTGCGGCTTTTGCGGGGCTTTGGCTTGGGCGCGGGTCCCGGCTTCGGCTTCGCATAGCGTTTGTCGGCCACCAGAGGTGGTTTGCGTCGGCCGGTATTGCTCATGTTTTGGACCTGCGACTCTTTTGAGGCTGCTTCTTTTTATACGAGGATACAGGCGGGTTGTGCACAACAGTAGGGGGAATTTTGCGGAAATACCGCGCACACAATATGCCTAAATAATATGCAATGACTAATAATTGTGCAAATTATATGTGAGCGAGCCGGACTCGCGTCAGAATTCCGGCCCGATTCCATTGAAGCGCGACCATTCAACACAGTTTCTGTCCCCATCGCCCGCCCCTTTGGGGGGCTCTACGAAGGGAAGAACAGTGAAACTGATTATTGCTGCAATCAAACCATTCAAGCTGGAG
>CAYLVP010000019.1:0-25227 GCA_964387155.1 uncultured Rhodobacterales bacterium
GTTTCCTAGACACTTGCCTCTGCGCCGTTTCTGCTGTTTGCCGAAGGGTGCCGCAAAGGCCCCGTTGAGAGCATACCGCATCGCAAGAGCTTCGACGGCTGCGCGCAGTTGCCGGGGCGGGACGATCTTGTCGCCCAAATGGCGTGAGAGATCCGTTTCCCGCTTAGCCCGCGCCCACAAAGGCCTGCGTGATGGGGGAGGTGCTGTCCGCCAGCCCGTCCACGACGGAAAAATGGTCGTGAGTGCCATCAATCTCGGACTTGATATCGATATCGAAGCCCTGCCAGATTTGCCTTAAAAGCGCGGTCTGGCGCAAGAACTCGGGCAGTTCCCCGCCGCCCACCCATGCGGTGATCTTGGCGCTGTCAAATGGTTCCAAAAGCGCCGCGCTTTCCCGGCGTGCCTCGGGCAAATCAAGCCGCAGCGTATCGTTCATCTGGGTCTTGAGTAGGGGCCGCAGGTCGTGCAGGCCGCTGATGGACAGCACATGGGCGATACGCCCCCGCACGTCTTGCGCGACCGGCGCGTCCGTGCAAGCCATCCGGCTGACCAGATGCCCGCCGGCGGAATGCCCGGCAAGCCGGATCGGGCCGGGTACGAGGGTGGCAGCCTTGCTGATCGCGCGGCCCACCTGCTGGGTGATCTGGGCAATGCGCGCCTGAGGGGCGAGCGTGTAGCTGGGCAGGGCAACCGCCCAACCCGAGGCCCGCGCGCCTTCGGCTAGATGGGTCCAGTCAGATTTCGAAAACAGCCTCCAATAGCCGCCATGAACGAACACAGCCAAGCCCTTTGGCGTCGCGTCGGGCCAGATCAGGTCGAACACCTCCCGCTCTGCCGAGCCATAGGGGATATCAACCTCAATGCGCAGGCCGCTTGCGCGGTAGGCTGCGGCCTCCCGCTTCCATCTCTCGGGCAGGGCTGAGGCACCGGGGATATGGGCCGAATTGTTATAGGCGGTGTCCCAGTCAATCATGTCGGTCGGTCCTTCAGGCGTGCAAAGGGGCGTTTCGTTAGGTTTGGGCACTATCGGCCCGCGGGTACAAGGCCAAAAATCAATGGCTCCTTCGGGACTAGACGCAAAATCAAGGATTGCACCTTTTCAACAGACGCGGGCAGTGTGAGGATGCGCAAGCCTGCCCCCTCCGCTGCCGGACCCGGGGGGCACGAGATGAGGACGGAGCCCGCCATGACCTGTATTTTCCTGCAAATCCGCTGCGCGCCCGGCAAGACCTATGAGGTCGCGGATGCCATCTTGCTCAAGGAAATCCATTCCGAGATGTATTCGACCAGCGGTGACTTTGATTTGCTGCTCAAGATTTACGTCCCCGAAGACGCTGATGTGGGCCGGTTTATCAATGATACAATTAGCCCGATCCCGGGCATCGAACGGACGCTGACAACACTCACCTTCTCGGCGTTTTGAACGAGGCTGGTGGGGCAATCCTGAAGACATGTCCGGTTGCAAGCGCTGCCGCCACGGACGTGAGCAGACTTTTGTGGCAAAGGCGATGCGTAGCATGACGCCTCAGCGGGTTCAGCCCAGCTGCGCTGCGTCCGAGATGTTGATGACCAGCGCGAGGTTCCACATCTGGCGGATTTGGGCCTCTTGCTCGGCGCGGATGGCCTCGGTCTGGCCGCAGATCATTTCCACCCGGAAGCCGAAACGCAGCATGTCGCAGCTGGCTTGCGTGCTCAGAAAAACGGGGATGACCTGCCTTTCAATCGCCGCCGCGCAGAGCCGGGCGGCCAGATGTTCGGGCGCGTCAATCGGGCCGTCCACGCGGATGCCGATATAGGTCACGCTGTCATCGGGTTGCTGCCAGAGCGCGGTGGGCGGGTATAGCGGCATCGCTGCGCGCCGGATCGTGTTGGACGGCTCGGCCCCGTCCAGCCCCAGCGCGGCGTCAAGATCAACGGGCTGGTGCGGCGTGATATTGGCCAGCGTCTTGGCAAAATCCTGGGCGCGGATCATGTGGCACCCCCCTCTGCAATGATCTGGGCTGCGGCTGCATTGCCCGGGGCAGGCAGTTCGAGCGCCTTGAGATTGGCGCGCAGCGTCTCGCCCTTGCCGTCATCAAGGAAGCACGCGACCTCGCGTTCCAAAAGCAGCAATTCGTCCTCCATCACCAAGGATGCGACCTCGCGATCCGCTGCGGCGCGCGCGCGGCGTTCCTGATCATCCAGATAGGGCGCGTGCTGCGGGATAAAGATCGCAGGGATCTGCCCGTAGATCATCTCGTGGAACGAGTTATAGCCGGTGGCACTGACGACCAGATCGGCGGCGCGCGCCAAATGGAGGGCGTTCTTGGTGGCAACGACTTGCGTGTTCTGCCAGCCGTAAAGCCCGTTGGCCACCACGGCGTTGGGCCAGGCGACAACGAGATGGAGCGCATTTGACCGGCGTTCCATCAGATCGGCAATCATCTGGATCTGCGATGCCCGATCCGAGGCCATCCCACCCCCAAGCATGGAGACGACGAGCGTGTCGATCCGGCGATCAAAATGCGCCTCAAGCTGGGCGCGGGTCTTGGCCGGTTTCCTGGTGTCATCTGTCGCCACGATGGGCCCGACTTGATGCAGCTTCTCACCGAAGGAGTAATCGGCGTTCAGCTCAGCAAATGCCTCGGACGGGATGATGACCTTGGCAAAAGCGCGCTCGCGCTCCAGTGCGGTTGCATGGACCTGGCTTGCCTGCCAAAGCCCGCGCCGGATCCAGGTGGCGGGAAGCTGCAGCTTAGAGATCACCCGGTAGACGGAATCGAAAACATAGCCCCCGTCAAACACCAGATGATCGCCCGATTGCAAAAGACCCAGCAGCCGCAAATAGTTGACCAGATCATTGGCGTATTCTTCACCGTGATCCGCGCTGCGCGACACCATCGGCACGCAGGAAAACCCGCGCGCGCCCAAAAGCCCGAGGCAGCTGGGGAAGGCCGCAAAGACAGTGTCTGACCCTTTCGCGGGCATCGCCTCCGCCACCAGGGCGCAGCGTTGCGCATGGCCAAGCCCATTGCCATTTGTCGGGAAGAAGACGGTATGCGCCGGGGTGGGTTTGCCGGCCTTGGCTGGGAGCGGAAGGCTGAGCCGAGCCTCCAGGCTGTCGGCGTCAAAGGCCTTGAGCCAGTCGCTTTGCAGCGCGCGGCGTCCGATCTCGGCCCGGTTCTCCAGCACCATGGTCATCAAGTGGTTTTGCAGGGCCTGCAGATCGGGATGGCCTGCGATCACGGGTGCGCCTGCCTCGACAAAGGCTTGAGGCTCCGTGCAATCAACAACGACTTTTCCCGCGCCAAACAGCTCAAGCGCGAACACGGCCATACGCTCGCCGGGGATGTTGGCCCCAAAAAACACCGCGATATCGGTCAGCGTTGCAAGGGTCGCGGGTGGCAGCTCGCCATAGGCGAAGACCGAGAGGGCAGAATAGCTGGATTTGCGGATCAGATCCTTGCCGCGCCCATTGGTCAGGATGTGCAGATCAATGCCCGCCACATGATTGAGCACGCCCAAAACCGGCAACAAAGTGCTATCGCTGCTCAGCATGTCATGGCTGAGATAAAGCATCACGCGGGCCGGGCCGTCGGCGCTGATTTCGGGCTCCGCCGCGATCCGGGTCACAAGCGGTGACACCGCCCCGTCGAAGAAGGAGATGGGCTGGAATTCGGCCACATTCACTGTGGCAGGCGCGGTGCCGGTGGCATAGGCCACCCGGTTCGCGGCGGTCAGCTCATCTTGATAGGTCTCAAACCGGCCAAGCAAGGTGATGGGCGTCTCTGGCGCAAGCCGCAAGGCCCGCAGCAAGAGCTGGCTTTCCTCTGACACGCCTTCCGCGCCCAGCACGATAACGGCCTCTGGCGTGATCTCTTTCGGGTCAGTCAGAAAGGGAACCGCCTCGTATTTCTGGTTCTTGGTGCAGCCTTCCGGCAGGTAACGCGCGTCGATGGCGACGTTTTGACCGCGCCCCTCCAGGAGGGCTGCAAAAAGCAGCAGCGCATCAAACGCTTTGTCGGATCGCTGTCCGGCGCAGAGGAGGATCATGCGGCCACCTGTGAGGCCGCGCCCCCGGTGATAACAGGCCCCGTTTGGGCCAGAAAAGAGGCGGCGGAATAGCCTTTGAGCGCGTCTTGGGCCAGGCGCACATCCGAGGCGTAGCGCTTGGGGGCCGCGACGTAGCCTTCGATGATCCCGTCAACCTCTTCGGGGTCCGCTCCGATCGCGGCAGAGCCGAAATTCGCGGCGGTTTCGGGGTCGGTGATGACGATCTTGCCCGCCGCAATCCCTTCGGCCAGCACGCGGCCAAAGCTCTCGCGGAAGGTGGGCGCGGTATAATAGACAAGGAAGTCGATGCGATTGAGGTAATCCTCGACCTTGAGCCCGCGAAACGGCACAAGCGTCCAGTGGCTGCGCGGGTCAGCCTCTGCCATCAGCGCGTCAGCCCCCAGGATCAGGTTAAGCTCGGCATGTTTGGGAAAACACTTGGCCAGCACGCGGGGCGGGGCGAATTTCTCCAACCCCGGGCGGGAATGACGCCCCCGCCGGTCGCGCGGCGCGTCGGTGGGGGGCTGCATTTCGAAGGCGCAGATGTTGAACCAGTCAGAGGCCAGGGTGGTCCAGCCCGTCATAGGGCCATTGGCCGCCATCCAGCGCGTGATCGTATCCCGATTCCAGGCAGAGATCGGGGCGATGCTGCGTCTCAGCGCCATGGAGTTTTGCGCAAGCATTGCGTGGCATTTCGCGGTGTCAAACGCGTCTTGCCCGCCGGGTTGCAGGAAATTCTCATGCTCCACCACGATAAGATGCTCGGTGACAATCCGCACCGGCAGGCTGTCCTGAAAGCGCAGGCAGGAGGGGTTGTGAAATATCACCACATCACCGGTGATCACCTTGGCGTCCCAGATCAGCTCGATATCCAGCGCCATCAACGCGGCCTGAAGCTGCGGGGCCACCTGCTGACCTTTGAACATGCGGGTGGATTGTGCGTGCACGGTGATCTGGCCAAGCTCTTGCATGACGCCAAGCTCAGCGGCCACAGCAGAGGAGGTCCCACCCGGAAAGCGCGGATCAAGCACATAGGCGATCTTGCGCGCGTCCACCATGGGGATCGGTTTCAATAGATGTCCCCGAAGCGCAGGCTGGCGGAGGTCTGATCGATTGGGGCAGCACCCCTGAAGCGCAGATCGGCAGAGCGCACGGGCGTGGGTTTGTAGCAATCCAGCCGGCCTGCCTCGACATCGCGCATGAATTTGCGCAGCTCGGACGCCAGTGAATCGCCACCTGTCACAAGATGGGAGCGGGACGATACGTAGGAATAAAGCGCGCCGCAATCTTTTCCGCTGATCAGATTTTCGATTGCGTATAGCTCTTGCAGCGTCGCCGTTTGCTGACCAAACGAAGGCGACGACCCAAGCATCAGTGCCATCGTTACAATGGCAAGTAACCTGTTTTCAGGCACTTTCTTCCCCCACGACCGAATAGCCGACTGGTAAAGACCGGGTCGCGATTCGTGTACTACTCCAGCAAACTGCCTGACATTTTATCATGGTTTAGCGTGTCGGATCAAATCAAAGACGTCGGGCGTTACAGGTGGTCGCCTGATCTCAGCTGCCGTGCGAGCCGCTGGCGCAAAGCTGCGCGAGGATCGGTGCGGCGCTGCGTTGTGCGGGCCGGGGTGCGGCGCGTGGTGCGGGCCTTGCGCGGCGCGGCGGTTGCGGGTGTGGCGCTAGAGGTGCCCGCCATCCAATACTCGACCCGGTTCGGCCCGCTGTTGCGGCCCTTGCTGAAATCACGCAGCTCAACGCCGAATTTGTCGGCCAGGGCGTTCGCCACATCTGCATCCTCGGCGTTGTAGAACCGCACATGAGGCTGGGTGATCTTGAAGGGCACGCGGTTGGTGTTGGTCAGGGTCAACCCGGTCCGGCCAAGCGTGGCGGCCTGAGCCTCCATCGCGTCATCTTCGACCGCGCGTGGAACATTTAGCACCAGCGAGACGTCGGCCAAGCGGCCCTCTGGCAGTCCCAACCAGGGCGTGGGGCCGCGCCAAACGTCCAGATCAATCTCGGGCAATCCGGGGGCGAAAGCGGGCAGGGCCAGCGGGTCGAATGGCCCCCATTGGAACGACAGGCTGTCACTGCCGTCCGGCAAGGTCGGGGCGGCGTCCACCGAAGCCACAGACATGGCGAATACAGGCACAGAAGCGATCACCGGACCCGCAATGGGGCGCAGCGCGGCGGGGGTGACGTCGCTGCGGATACCCGGCCCGATTTCAGGTGCGAAGCGTTGCACAGCATGTGCCTGCGCCGCCGCGTCGCTTTTCGATGGGGGCAGCATGGCCAGCACAGTAGGGGCGCCCGGCTGGAATCGCGCCGACAGTGTCGCGGGCGGGACCAGCGCCAGCGGTGCAGAGGCAGGTGCGGCCGAGGCAAACGCCCGATCCAGGCGCGTCGCGCTCAAGCTATGCGGCATCGGCAGCTCTTTGGCAAAGGCCGCGCTTTGGGCCAGATCAGCGGAAGGCTGCGCAAGGCGCAGCGGGCTGTCGGGGGGCGTCGGCAGCACGATTTCGGTGAAGGCGCGGTAGGGCACGGTTACCGAGACGGTCGGCGTGGTGCCGCCGCCGGAGGGCGCGGTCAAGCTGAGCGTCGCCGGTATCGCCTCAGGCAATGGTGCCAACAGGGGCAAAGCGGCTTCCGGGCTCTCGGGCGTGTTCCAGCTTTTCGCCGCAAGGCCCGTCGTGGCCAAATCTGCTTGTGGCAGCGGCGCAGAAGGGGCGGCAATGACCGGCGCCGCGCGCTCGGCGGGCGTTGCGTCAAGACGCGCAACCACGGTTTGCAAGGCAGTATCGGCCTCTTGCGAGGCTGCTGCGGCGGGCAACGCGATGTCTGGCTGTATCGAAGCCGTGGATTGCGGTGCCTGCGGGGCCACGGTCAGCAGCGCCAAGGGCGGGGCATCGTTTGGTTGAAATGGTGCCGCCGTCACGATGCGCGGGGCGGCGCTTGCGACAGGCTCTGGCAACAGGCCCGCTTGCCCCGAAATCGGCTTCGTGACCGCTGTTGAACTGCGCAAGGTGGGCAGCGTCATGTCGAGACCTTCAACAAGCGCGCTGGGGTTGGGCCGCATTTGAAAGCTGGTCTGCAAAACGCCCGGCGCCGTGTCCGCAGGCTGTGTGGGCTGCAGGGCGGCGGTCTCGCCTTGGGCGAAATTAAACCCGCCAAGCGACCAGACCAGACCGGCGCCAAGCGCGATGCCGATGCCAACCCCGAAAAATCCTACAAAGGCCACAACGAGGGCGCGGTCGTTGCGCCGGGTCTCGGCGGCCACGGGAGGGGGGACAACCGCAACAGGCGGTGTCGGGTCTGGGATCACGACTGGTGCAGGTGCCGGCGCAGGTGTTTCGCCTTCAGGGGGCGGGGTCAGCACCGGCGGTAGGATCGACGCTTTCGTCTGTTTTTGTGGTGGTGCGGCGGGCGGTTCTTCCACGAATTGCGGGGCGAATTCAGGGAAGGTCGGCGTCATCCGCTTCTTGGGCTTTTCGGCCTGTACCTGTTCACGCTTCTTGCGCGCAGCGGCAACGCGCTCCTCCCAATTGCCTTGGGACAGCATCTCTTCAATACTGGGTTTGGCTGTAGACCCGCGCGTATCGGCAGGCGCGCCTGTCTTCGAGTTTTCCAAAATCGAGACCCCCCGGTCTGCAAAGAATCACACTAACTACCCACCAACCTCTTTATGGTAAACGCAATCAGGCGCAGATGCAAAAGTGTCTGATAACACTGAGGTAAACGGGGCCATGCGACGGCCTGGTTTTGCCAATCTGCAGCGCAGCATATGTGGCTTTGCGCACCGCAATGCGGCTACGAAGCGGCGCAGTTTCAACCTATCGAAATGCGATTTCTGTGTTCCCGAAGGACGCATGGATTTTCCTTGCGCCAGACGCAGCCCCGGTATCCCATCAGCGCCATGAGCAGACGTCTTTCCGGTGGTCGCCGCGCCCGTCTGGCACAGCGTGCCGCCCCACCCAAAATCAACCCCGCACCGCCCGGTGCCAGCGGCGGTCTTTACCGCCCGCTTTCCGAGCCTGATCTGCGCGCGATCTACGCCACAGCGCTGCGGCTGCTGGCCGAACTTGGGATGGGCGAGGTGCCTGCGCGGCTGCATCGTGACCTGGTCGCTGCGGGGGCGCAGCATGATGGGAGTAGCCGGATCCGCCTGCCAGCTGCGCTGGTCGAGGATATGATCGCGAAAGCCGCTAAACGCTTCACGCTGCATGGGCGCGACCCCGACCGCTCGATCGAGGTGGGCGGCGACGCGGTTTATTTCGGGACGGGAGGGGCTGCGGTCAACACGCTTGACCTTGACAGCGGGCGCTACCGGCCTTCGACGCTGCGCGACTTGCATGATTTCACGCGGCTGCAGGATACGCTCGACAATGTCGCCTGGTTCACGCGGTGCTGCATCGCAACAGATGTGCCGGATACGTTCGAACTTGACGTTAATACCGCCTATGCGCTGATGAAAAACACCACCAAGCCGGTGGCCACGGCCTTTACGCTTGCTGATCATGTCGACCCCGTCGTCCAGCTGTTCGATATTGCAGCTGGCGGGGATGGTGCTTTTGCCAAACGCCCCTTTGTCAAAGCGCATATTTCTCCGGTGATCTCGCCCATGCGGTTTGGCGAGGATGCGGTTGACGTGGTCTATAAGTGCATCGAGCACAACATTCCGATGTCCTGCATCACCGCCGCGCAGGCGGGGGCCACGGCACCTGCAACCCTGGCCGGATTTCTCGCGCAATCACTGGCGGAGACTTTGGCGAGCCTTGTGATGGTCAACGTCATCTCGCCAGGCTTTCCGATGGTGTTTTCCAATTGGCCATTGGTCATCGATCTGCGGAGCGGTGCCTTTGCGGGGGGCGGGGGCGAGACGACGCTGCTCAACGCGGCGTCAGCGCAGCTGTCAAACTGGTTGGGGCTGCCGTCTGGCGTTGCGGCTTCAATGACCGATGCCAAGGCGATTGACGCGCAATATGGGATCGAAAAGGGCATGACCAGCCTTGCAGCCGCGCTTGCCGGCGGCAATCTGATCTATGAAAGCTCAGGCATGACCGCCGCGCTTCTGGGGGCGAGCTTCGAGGCTTTTATTCTCGATGATGACATGCACGCTATGACCTACCGCGCGCTGCGCGGGGTCGAGGTTACGCAAGACAATCTGGGATTTGACGCCATCTGCGATGCCATTCTGGGAGAAGGGCATTTCCTAGGCTCTGACCACACATATCAGGCCATGGAGCGGGATTATCACTACCCAAAGCTTGCAGATCGCGAACAGCCCATCGCGTGGGAACAAGCCGGTGGCAAGGATGCCTGGACGCGTGCGCAGGCCCGCGCGCGCGCTGTGCTGCGCGATCATCACCCCACCTATCTAAGCTCTGCGCAGGATGCGGAGATTCGGCGTCTATTCAACATCTTGCACTAGCAACGCTTGGCTTTGTTTGCGGCGGGATTGCGCGTCTTTATTGGCCAACAGAGCCGCTGCCAGCCGGCAGGTGGCAATTTTTGGGGATAACCTGCGTTTTCAATGGTTTTCCCCTTTCTACCACGTTTCACAAGGCTAGGTTCCACGCAACGCCAGGCTGAGGAAAGGTGCGCCAATGTCCACGCAAGATATGCGACTGCGGAATTTGTCAGACGTCATGACATCCAAGGGGGATCACAGTCTCGGTGAGGGCGATGGGCTTGAGGCGCTGATCAAATCCCGCAAACTCAGCGAAGCGATGATACTGCTAAACGCGCAATTGCTCAGCGGCTCTGAGGACGAACGCAGACGCGCCCGCGCCGCCATTGAGGCACTTGGCTTCGTCGCGGACTAGCCGCGCGCCTACATGATGGGGCGTGGTGCGGGTTCGGTGTTTTCGACCTGCGCAATTTTTGCCAGGCCCGCCGGGTCCATGATCTGCAGGCGCTTCTCGCCCCAGCTGGCCATTTGCAATTGCCTTAGCTTCGCGAGCGTCTTGTTTGTATGCACCAGCGAAAGACCCAGCGCGTCCGCCAGGTCCTGCTGCCGGAAGGGGAAGGCCATGCTGCCATTTCGGACAAGCTCCAGCGCGAGGCCGCGCTGATAAAACCGGATAAGCGCCCAGGCCACAGCAGAAAGTGCAGTGCGTTGACCGACCGTGACCAGTGTTTCGCCCAGGAAATACTCCTCAACGGCGGCAAGCCAGGTGACGTCAAAGGCGCGGTTTGGGTTTGCCTTGAAGAAGTTCCAGAACTCTGAACGGTCAAACACGCACAGCGTCATTTGCGATGTCGCTTCGACGGAGTGCCCCATCTCTCCCATGATGCCAGCCTGCAGGCCCAGAAAATCGCCGGGCATCACGAAGTTTACCACCTGCCGCCGCCCATCTTTGAGAAGTTTGTAACGCAGGCCCATGCCTGACAGCGCGGTATAAAGCTGCGGGCTGTTTGACCCCTCCATCAGCAGAGGTGTGCCCGGGTCCACCACCATTTCCCCGACCTTAAAGCGCTGCATGAATTCGACGTCTTCGGCTGTAAGCTCGGTGAACAGACTACGCCGCCGCAACGGGCAGTTAATGCATTTCGTCGCCATCAAGATACCTCTGAGAGTGTCATGAGTTAATGCAGGCCGCAGCGGATTGGTTCCGATCAGCAAGAGCGCGCAGCGAGAAAGGGGATACGGCTAAGGTTGCCGGGGCTGATGGCGTGTAAGCCCCGGCTGTGCTGGTGACACCCGCGGGCCCGTGATGGGCCCGCCGCGATCAGGCTTTCAACGTCTCGGTTGAGGCAAAGAACATAGCTTGGCTGACCGCCGATTGCACCTGATCTTCGCTGTAAGGCTTAGAAATAAGGAAGGCTGGTTCTGGCCGCTCCCCGGTCAAAAGGCGCTCCGGGAAGGCGGTGATAAAGATCACGGGCCGCTCGCCCAGCACGGTCAAAAGCTCGTGGACGGCATCGATGCCGGATGAATTGTCAGCCAGCTGAATGTCTGCAAGGATGAGGTCCGGGGTCTCCAGCTTGCCAAGCTCCACGGCTTCGGAATGCGTGCGCGCCACACCAGTAATTTTATGGCCCAGATCGGCGACGATATGCTCGATATCGGCGGCGATGATCGGTTCATCCTCGATGATCAGCACCTTGCCAGATACGCTGCGCTCCATTTCGGTCTGCGCGATTTGAAGCAGCTCAGTGACCTCTTGCTTGCTGAGCGACATGATCACCGCGACCTCGCCGATCAAAAACCCTTCGATGGTTTTCAGAAGCAGCGCCTCGCGCGTATTGTTTGTCAGCTGAGCTAGGTGCCGCTGCGCTGCGGCTTGAGGGCCGGATTCTTCTGCGTCAATGGGCGAGCCCGAGCTTTTCCAGATCGCGTGGAAGCATCTGAACAACCCTACCTTTGCCCCATGTTCATCAGAAATGATCGAGCGATCAGCCAAGATCGCTTCAATCGTGGCCACGGCGTATTTGTCACCGCTCGTCTGTGAGCCGGTGAGCGCGCGGGCATATCTGCGCAAATAGGGCAGGTAAGTACCAATTTCGGTGGATAGATCAGACATATCGGCTCCGGTTAGTGTCACACCCTGTACAGGCGAGTATTTTTCGGGAACTAAACACTGACATGCAGGTTGGGTTCCAATCGACGTCGAATAAATATGTCAAATCACATAGAGTGCGCGCATGGCCAAACCAGAAAAAGATGTCAACTCCCGGGCGCAAAGCCTGATAGATGACAACCTAAAGCGCGTCTACGCAGACGTCGAAAATGAGGCGTTGCCGGATCGCTTCCTTGACCTTCTGTCACAGCTCAAAGAGCAGGAGACGAAGAAGGGCGACCCAAGCTGATGGCGGGCCAGGAAAAGACGATGGACCCGCGCGACGAGCTGCCGGACCATCTGCCAGCCCTGCGTGCCTTTGCGCTCAGCCTGACCCGCAACGGAGCGACCGCCGATGACATGGTGCAGGACACAATTGTAAAAGCCTGGACCAACATCGAAAAGTTCCAACCCGGCACGAACATGCGCGCGTGGCTTTTTACGATTTTGCGCAACACGTTCTACTCCAGCCGCCGTAAGCTGAACCGGGAGGTCGCTGACGTAGACGGCGTTTTCACAGAGTCGCTGTCGGTCAAGCCAAGCCATGACGGGCGGTTGCAACTGTCGGATTTTCGGTCTGCGTTTGAACAGCTGCCAGACGAACAGCGTGAGGCGCTGATCCTCGTGGGGGCAAATGGTTTTGCTTATGATGAAGCCGCCGAGATGTGTGGCGTGGCGACGGGAACGATCAAAAGCCGCGTCAACAGAGGGCGCAACCGTTTGTCCGAGCTTCTTGAGCTCAGCGAGGACGACGCGCTTGAGCTGACAGACCGTGCAACAATGGCCGTCGTGTCGGCGAATGGTGGTCGGACACATTGAAGCTGCTGCATCGACTTCGGTTGTTCCAGCTCAACAGCCTGACCGTAAGGCTGATCCTGTTCCTTTTGGTCGCCTTGGTCCCCGTCGGGCTAATCGCTGTGCTGCAAACGAGGCAGGTGGCTATTCAGGCCAGCGAAAACGCCGCGCTTTCGCTGCTAGCGCTGACCGAACAGGCCGCGCGGGACGAGCGGTTTGCGATTGAAGCCGCTTTCAGCGCGGCACATGCGCTTGGGGCGGCTGCCGTGCTCGACATTTCTGCGCCGCAAGAATGTCGCCAGGTTCTGCGCAACTTTCTGTCGCAGCATGTCGTCTACCGGACGGCGGCTCTGATCCCTCCGTCTGGCCGGACCGTGTGCAGCAGCTCAGAGATGCCAGCAGATCTCACCAAGCGGTCTGATTTCGCGTCCCTCATTGAAGCGCCGCGACGCCTGCTCGATATTCAAGATCCACCTGACGGGCAAGCCGGGGCGGACCGCGAAGCGGTGATCCTGAGCCCGGTCTATTGGGGCAACGAGTTCACGGGTTATATCCGGCTGGTTTTGAAAATGGACAGCGTCGTGGAGACGACCGAGTTGTTTCCGGACTCGGGCCTCGTTGCCCTGGCGACGGTGACGGCTGACGGCAGCGTGGTCGCGGCCTCTGTGGCGCTTGATGCCGTAGAAACGGAACTTCCCAGCGGCGCAAATATGTTCGACGTTATCGAGACGCGAAAAGGGACCTATCCAACCGTCAATGCCGTTGGCCAGCCGCGCATTTATGCGGTTAAGCCGGTTGTTTCAGACGTCTTGTATGCGGTCGGTGTTTGGGACAAAAAACAGACGGTTGCCAGTTTTAATCCGACATTCCTCCCCCTCACATCCTTTGCGCTGCTCATGTGGGTGGCCAGCTTGCTGGTAGCCATTTTTGCGGTCCACAATCTGGTGATCCGGCATGTGCGCCGTCTCGGGCGTGAAATGCGCCGTTTTGCCAGTGACCGCACCATCCCCTCAGACGACAGCACTGCCGAGATGCCGATGGAAATGCAGGAAATGTCTGACAGCTTTCGCCAGATGGCGACCTCGATCATTCACGACGAGGCCGCGCTTGAGGCTTCGGTGCGTGAAAAGAAGCTGCTGTTGAAAGAAGTGCACCATAGGGTGAAGAACAACCTGCAGCTGATCTCGTCTATCGTGAATATGCAGATCCGCAAAAGCGGGGATGAAGACACCAAATTCGCCCTGCGCCGGGTTCAGGAGCGAGTGCTGAGCCTCGCGACCATCCACCGCGACCTCTATGAGGCCGATGAGATGGGCCTGGTGAATGGCGGCAAGCTGCTGCATGAAATCATCGAACATGCCTTCACCGTTGGTGGTGCCGCCGAACGCGGCATCGAAAGCCGAATGTCGGTCGAGGATGTATGGCTGATCCCGGACCAAGCGGTGCCATTGTCGCTGTTTGCCGCTGAGGCGGCGACCAATGCGCTGAAATATGTGGGCGCGGTTGAGGGCGCCCCACAATGGGTGGAGGTGCGGCTCGAAAGGACAGACGCGCATTGCTGTGAGCTTGAAATCTCGAACTCTGTTTCCAACGAGACGCCGCAGGACGGGACAGGTTTGGGCGCGCAACTGATCAAGGCCTTTGCCACGCAGCTTGGCGGCGAAGCCCTGGCAGAAAAGACATCCGGCACCTATCAGGTTGCCATCCGCTTTGACATCAAAAGCCCGCCGGAGCCCACGGATTACTAAGGTAAGACGGTTCTGACAGCCGCAACCCGGTCGGTCTCGCGTCCCTGAAAATGACGCATCCGACGAATCAATGACAAGAATCGCACAGGCAATCTGGTGATTCTGCATGCCGCTGGGTCAACACGCTGACGCTAGGTCATTGATTGAGGGGAAATAATCACGAAATTCCCCTTGATTAACGGTATTTTAACGAAATGTTCCCGCCAGAAATCACGCTTCTCTCACACTCAAGGCCCATAAGTTGATCCATCGGCAATTACAGTCGATCTGGTCAACAACGTAACGTAACGAGTGCTAGGTTACTTGGTTTTTCAGCACCAAATACATTCTCCCAGGCGTTGTTGGCCTTAATACCCCAGAAGAGCCCACCGGTCGCATTACGACGGTGGGCTCGCCCTGTTTCAGAAGGGCATTTCTTACCTTAACCCGTTGCGTGCGATAAATTCTGCGACATCTAGAATGAGGCCGCCGCGCGCCGCCGCAAGCGCTTGCGGCCCACCCTCCACGGCATATGGGGTCGACAGGTCAAACAGCCCCGCGCGCTCGCGCCCGGTCTCCACAGCCACGAAATACTGGCCTTGCGCGCGATAGATCCCGTCAGCGCCTGCCAAAAGCTGCTCGAACCGCACCTCAAGCCGCGCATCCGGGAAGGCCTCGAACGGCCAGGGATCAGAGGCCACGCGCGCCCCTGTCAGTTTCGCAAGATGGCGCGCAAGCTCCAGCTCCACCGCGCGTTCCGGGCTATCAGCCCACAGCACATCGGTCGTGCTTGCCAATACCCCGTCCGGGCGCTCTGTCGTGATTTCATCGGCTGCTGCATAGCTGGGCAGGCTGACATCACGTATCTCAACAGAGCCAAACGCGATGCGGATCGTCTCCGCCGACGCGGGGGCCTGCACAGTGTAGCGATTAACGTCCGAGCTGCAGGCGACCAGCACCGAAAAACTTGCGAACAGGGCAGGGATCAACGGTCGGAACATGGGGCTAGCGTCCTCGTATCAGGGAACTTGGGTTGCGCTCGATGCTGCGGGCGAGTGAGGCGAGCGCGGTCGCGGCCTGCTGAATATCGCGGAGCGCGGATTGCACATCGCGGCTGATCTGCTCGCCCTGATCAAAACCTCTGATGGTGGCACTGGCCTGGTTTAACACAACCGCCATCCGCTCCATCAGCGCAGGCAAATCATCGGCGGCGTCTGAAATCGCATCCGCTGCCGAGCGGGCGGAGGCCAGCGTTGCATTGGCGTTCTCGACTAGCCCGCCGGTGCGCAACGCATTGAGCGTGGCTTGAAGCTCGGACAGGGCCGCGCTCAGATCTGCGGGCAGCGCTTTGAACGCTTCGGTTCCGATGACCTCTTCTGCCGTGTCGGTCAGGGCGGTGATCTCGGCAACGAGCTCTTCAACCGGCAGGGCGCCGGCCTTGTCGGTGACGGCCTGAACCGAGGCCAAAAGCTGCGGGATGCCTTGAACCGCACTGCCCACGCCCTCGGCCGCGAGGGTGGCGCTTTCGACAGCTGCTGTAAGGCGCGCCACCAATTGTTGCTGTTCCAGATCGCTGACCAATGCCTCGATACGAGTCAGGGTCGCATTCAGCGCCACGGGCACATTGGCCACATCCTCCGAGCTGACAAGCCCGCGCACGTCCGCCAACAGGCCTACAACCTCGCCCGGGGCGTCTTGCAAATCCTGGTTGCCCACCAGGGCCCGTGCGGAGTTCAGAAAATCAATCGCGGCTGTCATCAGGTCTTCGATGGGCAGATTGCCGACCCGCGTGAGCACCCCTTCAACCGATGCTGCAGGGTCCGCGATTTCGCTTTTTGTTGTTGGGATCACCGGGGTCGGGATGTTGAGATCGCCGATGCTGTCGGGCGGGACATTGTCCAGGATCACAAGCTCTACCTTGAGCCCGCCGGTCAAAAGCCCCGCAGAGGCCAGGCGTGCACGCAGCCCTTCGCGCACGCGTCCCGCAAGAAAGTTCAACGCGCTGGTGGGGGAGGCCGTACTCTCAAGGCCCAGCCGCGATGGCTGGATCGATAGGATCGCGTTCAGCCGCACTCGGTTGTCGCCAAAGGCACTGCGGTCGATGAGGCCTGACACGCTTTCCACCTCGCCGATCTGCAACCCGCTGAGCTCGACCGGCGCGCCGACCACGAGGCCGGAGATATTGTCGTCAAAAATCACCGAAACCTGCAGCTCTTCGACCTCTGAGGCGTTGAAGACAGAGTTTCTTGCCGTCTCCTCATCAACATAGATCTGAAACAGCTCCCCATCCGAGACCTCGTCGCCCCCCGACACGAAGGTCTCAAATGACAACCCGCCCGAGATCAACGTGGCCAGCGAGGTGAAATCAATCTCCGCACCTGATGCGCCAAGCGAGACGCTGAACCCTGACGTGTCCCAAAACCTTGTGTTCGGCGTGACCAGCCGGTCATGCGGCTCGTAGATGATCGCCTCGGCAATGGCGAAATTGTTCTGCGGCGAAATGCGCGCGCTGCCCACCCGGCCCACTTCGATGCCGCGGAAAAATATCGGTGCATTCTCGGTCAGCTGCCCGTTGGCCGTGGCGCGCAATGCAATCTCCAGCCCCGGTTTGGACGGGCGAAACAACGGTGCCTCGTTCAGCCCCCGAAAGCTCGTCGCGGGCAAACCGATCTCGCTGTCCCAGACGCCTTCGATGAAGACGCCGCTCAGCACGGTTGAAAGACCAGTGATGCCGCGGGCAGAGACCTCGGGCCGGACCACCCAGAAATTCGAACTGCTATCCACGTATGGGGCCACGTCCTTGTCGAGCCGAACGGTGACCATGACCTGGTCAAGCCCATTGGTGAAGCCGACCTCCTCGACCACGCCCACGGTGATATCGCGGTATTTCAGCTCGGTTTCATCCCGCGTGATGCCGGTGCCATTTTCAAATATGATTGTGATGACGGGGCCACGGTCGTTGTAGCTTTGCCAGGCCACGCCCAGCGCGACCGCAAGGGCCAGAAGCGGGATCAGCCAGACGAAGGACACCCCCCATCCCCCGCCACTGCGCGCAGGCTCGATACGCACCTGTGGCGGCGTCTGGGTCATCTCAGTCTTCCTCTCGTGCCTTGGACTGGACATCCCAGATCATGCGCGAGTCAAAGCTTTGCGCCGAGAGCATGGTGAAGACAACCGACAAAGCGAAAAACAGGCTGGCCAGCCCCGGATTGATGGCGGCCAACGTATTCAGCTGTACCAGCGAGGACAGGATCGCGACCACGAAGATATCGATCATCGACCAGCGCCCGATATATTCGACCACCTCATAGAGCAGGTGCCGCTGGTGGTGTGACGCAGCGGAGCGGCGCTGGACGCTGATGGCCAGATAGGCAATGGCGATAAACTTGCCGACCGGGATTGCGACGCTGGCCAGAAGCACAATGATCGCCACAAAAGGCGCGCCATGGGTGAAAAGCTCAATCGCGCCACCGACGATCGTGTCTTCCTGGCGGCTCAGCAGCGTCCGGGTCGTCAGCATCGGGTAAAGATTGGCCGGGATGTAGCACATAAGCCCTACAGCCCACCACGCCCAGACCCGCTGCAGGCTGAGATGGTCGCGCGACTGCAACGCCTTGCCGCAGCGTCCGCAATATGTCGCCTCCCGTGGCCAGACCTGGGTGCAGCGCAGGCAGCTGACCAGCCCCATCTCGCGGGCGGTGATCACCGGCGCATCGCTTGTATGCACGCTCATTTGCGCAGGCCTTCCAGCGATTTCCAAACGGTCCAGCGGCACATCAGGCGGTCCTGGCCCACAACGAGCACCACCAAAATCGCAAACATCCAGAAGGCGGGGCCGAAGCTGACATCAGCCAGATCCGTGACTTTGATCAGGGCGACGGCGCAGCCCAGCGCGAAAATCTCTGCCATGGACCATGGCTTCAACGCCTCTGATATGCGGAAGGCGTTGCGCGCGCCGGCGGCCGGCATCCTGTCGAGCACCACGGGGATCAGAACATATAGCGCCAAAAGCACCCGCACGAGCGGGATGAAAATGATAAGCGCGGCGGTTGACAGCGACAGGGCAATCAGCGGCCCGTCAGAGAAGGCGAATGCCGCGTCAAGGATCGAGACCGAATTCGTGGTGCCCGCCGCCTTTATCGTCAGGAAAGGAAAGACAGTCGCCGCAATGACAAGCACGACGATGGCCAAGCTCACCGCGATGATCTGCAGCCCCGCTTTGGCGCGCGGGGTGATCAGCGCCGTGCCGCAGCGGATGCAGACAGCCTTCTCGCCAGCATTGGGCCGTGCCAAACTGTAGGCCGCATCGCATTGCGGGCAGACGATCAGGTCTTCAATTGGTCCTCGGGGCGGCGCCTCATCCATCCGGTCAGGTTAGCGGCGGCCCGCCCGAAGTTCCAGAGCGTGTCGCCCGCCGAGATGCGCTATTGTTGCGCGGTCCTCGCCGGTCTAGCGTCGCGCGCAGAACAAAGGGTGCGACATGCCAATTGACAGTGACAGCTTTCACCGCCTTGCGGCCCGGATCGACGACAAGCGCGCGGAGCTGATCACCCTGACGCAAGAGCTGATCCGTATCCCCACGCTGAACCCGCCCGGAGAAAACTATCGCGAGATCTGCAGCTATCTGGCGGAGCGGCTGGGCAAGGCTGGCTTCGAGGTGAAGATGATCCGCGGCGAAGGCACGCCCGGCGACAGCAAGACATATCCGCGTTGGAACGTGATTGCCCGCAAAGAGGGCGCGCACGCGGGCGAATGCGTGCATTTCAACTCCCATATCGATGTGGTCGAGATAGGCCATGGCTGGAGCGTTGACCCGTTTGGCGGGGCGCTGATCGACGGCAAAATATACGGGCGGGGCGCCTGCGACATGAAAGGCGGGCTGGCGGCCTCAATCATAGCGGCGGAAGCGTTCATCGAGGCATTCCCCAGCTTTGCCGGGTCTATCGAGATTTCGGGCACCGCTGATGAAGAGACCGGCGGCTATGGCGGCGTGGCCTATCTGGCCGAGCATGGCCATTACGCCCATGTAGATCACGTCATCATCCCCGAGCCATTGCAAAAGGACCGGATCTGCCTTGGGCATCGCGGCGTCTGGTGGGCCGAGATTGAGACGCATGGCGAGATCGCGCATGGCTCCATGCCCTTTCTTGGGGACTGCGCTGTGCGCCATATGGGCGCTGTGCTGGCCGAGATGGAAGAAAGCCTCTTCCCCGCGCTGGCCCGCAAACACACGGCGATGCCCGTGGTGCCCGAAGGGGCGCGGCAGTCGACGATGAACATCAACTCCGTCCATGGTGGGCAGGCGGAGCCCGCGCCAGATTTTACCGGGCTGCCTTCCGCCTGCGTGCCGGACCGGGCCCGGATGATAATTGACCGGCGCTACCTGATCGAGGAAAGCGAGGATGAGGTGCGCGGCGAGGTGCTGGCCCTGCTCGAAAAGCTGAAATCAGAGCGCCCCAATTTCAGCTATGACCTCCATGAGATGTGGAGCGTCTCCCCCACAATGACCGATCAGGACGCGCCCGTCGTCGCGTCTGTCCAGCGTGCGGTACAGCAGGTCTTGGGGCGGGAGGCTGAATATGTTGTCAGCCCCGGCACCTATGACCAGAAACATATCGACCGGATTGGGCGGTTGAAAAACTGCATCGCCTACGGGCCGGGCCTGCTGGAATTGGCACATAAGCCCGACGAATATGTGGGCGTCGACGACATGCTGGATGCGGCCAAGGTCATGGCCCATAGCCTGATGGACCTGCTGCTGCCCGAAGGGTAAGCGGTGCTTACTGACCCAGCAGGGTGTGCAGCTGAACCAGCGGCGACTGCTTCGGATCGCCTTTCTGGTTGGCGACTTTGTGCTGCAGGATTTTATGCTCGATCTCCGTCAAGCGGAAGGCGTTGAGTGCTGTCATCATGATGAGGTCCCCCTTTGTTCAACACAGAGGCTAGGGGTCGAAATGGGCCAGATTTCGCTCGGATTGTGGCAATTTTGGAAACGCTGGGGATAAGTGGTGCTCAGCACCGACGGGCACAGATCGCCGCCGCGCCATTTCGCCGTCTCTGCGCGCTCTTGCTTGGCCGCGCGCCCCGCGCTCTATCGGGTTGATGTTGGCGCGTTTCCGGCCCACTCTCGCGTCCAACTCTAAAGCGCAACCGGGAGGTGATTTGATGAGCCGTATCGTTTTGGGAAGCTGCGTGGCCGCCGCCATTTTGACCGCAACCGCCGCACAGGCGCGGGATGTGACCGTGGGGCTGCAGCTTGAGCCGCCGCATTTGGATCCGACCTCCGCCGCAGCAGGTGCCATTGATCAGGTGCTTTATTCCAATGTTTTCGAAGGGCTTACGCGCTTTTCTTCAGATGGGTCGGTGATCCCGGGCCTGGCGGAAAGCTGGGAGATTTCGGAAGACGGCAAGACCTACACGTTCAAGCTGCGCAGCGGCGTCAGCTTTCATGACGGCACGGCGTTGGATGCGGGCGATGTCGTGTTCTCCCTCGACCGGGCGCGCGCCGAAGACAGCACCAACGCGCAAAAGGCGCTGTTTGCGAATATCGAAACCGTCTCGGCGGTCGATGACAGCACTGTGACCGTCACACTTGCCAAGCCACAGGGCAACTTTCTGTTTAACATGGCTTGGGGTGACGCGGTGATCGTGGCCCCTGAAAGCATCGAGGGCATCAAATCCAACCCTGTGGGCACCGGCGCATTTACCTTCACGGATTGGAAGCAGGGCGACAGCATCACGCTGACCCGCAATGAGGGTTACTGGGGAGAGGCCGCCAAGCTCGATGGTGCGACATTCAAGTTCATCTCCGACCCGACGGCCGCTTTTGCCGCGATGATGGCCGAGGATATTGACGCCTTCTACGGGTACCCTGCGCCGGAAAATCTGGCCCAGTTCGAGGCGGATCCGCGCTTTACCGTGCTCGCTGGCAACACCGAGGGGGAGACGATCCTCGCCATCAACAACAAGCTCCCACCGTTCGACAATAAGCTGGTGCGCCAGGCGGTTGCGCATGCAATTGACCGCTCTGCCATTATTGACGGGGCGATGTTTGGCTATGGCACGCCCATCGGCTCGCATTTCGCGCCGCATCACCCGGCTTATGTCGATCTGACCGGCAATTCCCTCTATGACCCGGAAAAGGCGAAAGCCCTGCTGGCCGAGGCGGGGTTTGAGGACGGGTTTTCGACGACGCTGAAACTGCCGCCCCCCTCCTATGCGCGGCGCGGCGGCGAGATCATCGCAGCCCAGCTGCGCGAGGTGGGCATCGAGACCGAGATTACCAATCTTGAATGGGCGCAATGGCTGGAGCAGGCGTTCAAAGGCTATGATTTTGGCATGACCATCGTCAGCCATACCGAGCCGATGGATATCGGCATCTACGCGCGGCCAGATTATTATTTCCAATACGACAATCCGGCGTTTCAGGACCTTATCGCCGATCTGGATGTCGAAAATGACCCCGCCCGCCGGACGGAGCTGATGCAGCAGGCGCAAAAAATCATCTCCGAGGATTACGTGAATGGCTATCTGTTTCAACTGGCCTTGACCTCGGTGGTGCGCGCCGACCTGCAGGGGATTTGGGCGGACGCGCCGACGCAGGCCGTCGATCTGACGGCGGTGCGCTGGGCGGAATAGGCCGCACCCGGCTTTTGCGCCATGCTGCGCTACGCGGTGAAGCGGCTGGGGGCGCTTGCGGTCTCACTGATCGTGGCAAGCCTCGTCATCTTCGCGGCCATCGAGGTGGTGCCGGGCGACCCGGCGGCCTTCATGCTGGGGCTCAATGCCCAGCCTGACACGGTCGCCGCCTTGCGCGAAGAGCTGGGGTTGAACGCCACCCTGCCGGAACGCTATTTGTCCTGGGTTTCCGGCATGTTGCAGGGCGATCTTGGGACGTCCTACACCTACCGCTCCCCCGTGGCAGAGATTGTGGCGGAGCGGATGGTCATCTCCCTGCCGCTGGCGGCTTATGCGTTGCTCTTGACCGTGCTTATCGCCTTTCCCGTTGGCATCATCGCGGCGGTCAATCGCGGCGGCCCGGGGGATGTCGCGGTAATGGGCGGTACACAGTTGGGCATCGCGGTCCCGAATTTCTGGTTTGCGATGATCATGGTGGCGATCTTTGCGATCAATCTGCGATGGTTCTCTGCTGGCGGCTTTCCAGGGTGGGAGGCCGGCATCGGCCCCGCCATCAAGGCGCTGACCTTGCCTGCCATTGCGCTTGCCTTGCCGCAGGCCTCGATCCTGGCGCGGGTCATGCGCTCTGCGCTGCTGGACACATTGTCGGAGGACTATATCCGCACCGCCCGCGCCAAGGGCCTGACGAAGCGGCAGGTGCTGCGCCGCCATGCGTTGCGCAACGCGCTGATCCCGGTGCTGACGATCATCGGGCTGCAATTCTCGTTCCTGCTGGCCGGCGCAATCATCATCGAAAACGTCTTCTTCCTGCCGGGGTTGGGGCGGCTGGTGTTTCAGGCGATTTCGCAGCGCGATCTGATCGTGGTCGAAAGCGTCGTGATGCTGCTGGTCTTCGCCGTGATCGTGGTCAATTTCGTGGTCGATCTCGCCTATGCCTGGGTGGATCCGCGGCTGAGGGCGCGGGCGTGAGGGTGCTGATCTTCGGTCTGGCCCTGACGGCGGTGTTTGTCGCCGGTGCGCTGATTTCCTTCCTGTGGACGCCCTATGATCACGCAGCGCTTAACATAAGCAACAAGCTGCAAGCGCCTAATCTGAAACATCTTTTTGGAACCGATCAGCTGGGTCGCGATATCGTGTCGATGATCATGGTCGGCGCGCGGACCTCTATTGCCGTGGCCATCGTCGCGGTGGTCATCGGCATGGGGCTGGGCGTGCCGCTGGGGCTCGCCGCGGCGGCGCATCAGGGCAGCCTGCTGGACGAGGTGATCATGCGGGCCAACGACCTGATCTTCGCCTTTCCGTCCTTGCTGATCGCCATTCTGATCACGGCGGTCTTCGGCCCCTCTGCCGTCAACGCCATCATCGCCATCGGCATCTTCAACATCCCCGTCTTTGCGCGGGTTACGCGCGGGGCGGCGCTGTCGCTATGGTCGCGCGACTATATTTTGGCGGCCCGGGTCTCGGGCAAAGGGGCCACGCGCATTTCGGTAGAACATATACTGCCCAACGTGATGAACCTGCTGATCGTGCAAGGCACGATCCAGTTTTCGCTGGGCATTCTGGCAGAGGCTGCACTGTCCTATGTGGGCCTCGGCGCGCAGCCGCCCACACCCAGTTGGGGGCGGATGCTGGCGGAAAGCCAGACGCTGTTCATGATCGCGCCGCATATCACGCTGTTTCCGGGCTTTGCGATCCTGCTGACCGTATTGGGGTTGAACCTTGCGGGCGACGGGCTGCGCGATCTCGTTGATCCCAAGTTGAGGCGGGCTGCGAAATGACGCTGCTCTCTGTGCGGGGGCTGACGCTCTCTATCCATGGCGCGCGGATCCTTGAAAATGTCTCGCTCGACATTGCACCGGGCGAGGTGCATGGCGTGATCGGGGAAAGCGGGTCGGGCAAGTCGATGACCGCGCTCAGCGTGTTGCAACTACTGCCCCACGGCGCGACATGTAGCGGGCAGATCACGCTGGACGGGCGCTCAGTGCTGGAGGCCCCCGAGGCGGAGCTTTGCGCGATGCGCGGCAAGGATGTTGGCATGGTCTTTCAGGAACCGATGACCGCGCTCAACCCCGTTCAGACCATTGGCACGCAAGTGGCAGAGACGATCGAGATCCACGAAAATATCTCCAAAGCGCAAGCCATGGCCCGCGCGCAGGACGCGTTGGAACGCTGCGAGCTGCCCGCCGATCAGTTTCCGCTGTCGCGCTACCCGCATGAGCTGTCAGGGGGGCAACGGCAACGGGTCGTCATCGCCATGGCGATTGCCCTGCGCCCGAAACTGCTGATTGCGGATGAGCCGACCACGGCGCTTGATGTGACCACGCAGGCGGAGATTTTGGCGCTGATCAAACGTCTGGTGAAAGAAGACAGCATGGCTGTGATGCTCATCACCCATGACCTTGCAGTGGTCACCGGGATTGCCGACCGCATCACCATCATGCGCAAGGGCCAAGTGGTGGAGCAGGGCGCGGGCGCAACCTTGCACCGCGAGATGACCCACCCCTATACGAAAGCGCTTTTTGCTGCATCTGCCCATCAGCCGGAGCGCACAGCCCCGCAAATCGACGCGCCACTGCTCAGCGTGCGGGATGTGGTGCGCAGCTACCCGCTGCCGCGCAAACATCTGTTCCACAGGCCGGAGCGCTTTCGCGCTGTTGATGGCGTCAGCTTCGACATTCAGCGCGGCGAGAGCCTGGGTTTGGTGGGCGAAAGCGGCTGCGGCAAATCCACCTTGACCCGGGCGATCCTTGGGCTCGACCCGATTGACGCAGGCCAGATCACTTTGGACGGTGATCCGGTCTTTATCAGCGGCAAGGCCCGGCCCGAGCTGCGGCGCAAGATGCAGGTGGTGTTTCAGGACCCATACGGCTCCTTCAACCCCCGGCACCGTGTCGCGCGGTTGGTGTCAGAGCCGTTCCACCTGCTGGGTCGCGCCGCGCGTCCGCAGGAGCTCGACGCGGCGCTGCGCTCCGTCGGGCTTGACCCAGAAGATAAGCACAAATTCATCCATGAGTTTTCCGGCGGCCAAAGGCAGCGCATCGCCATTGCGCGCGCGCTGATGATCAAGCCGGAACTGATCGTGCTGGATGAAGCGGTCTCTGCGCTTGATGTGGGGGTCCGGGCGCAAATCCTCGACCTGCTGGCGGGTCTCTCAGCCGAATTTGGGCTGACCTATCTGTTCATCAGCCATGACCTGTCCGTGGTGCGTTCCATCACCGACCGGGTGCTGGTGATGAAGGCGGGCCGCATCGTGGAAGACGGCCCGACAGAGCGGGTCTTTCAGGCCCCGCAACATGGCTACACCAAAAAGCTGATTGCAGCCGCACCGCGATTGCCCGAAGACGCATGACAGCTGAGCGGAGGGACCGGAATGGCGGATGATTGGCAGTTGGCCTTGCTGGACGAGGCGAAAGACAGCGCGCGGGTTCTGGCCTGTGCCGAGGCCGCGCGCGACTACATCTTGCTGGAAACCGGGCG
>CAYLVP010000019.1:25327-40533 GCA_964387155.1 uncultured Rhodobacterales bacterium
CCGGAAGGGGATGGCCACGACCGCGTTGTGCTGCAACGCCAGCTTTAGGCGCGACCGAAGAAAGTCCTTGAATACGTATTCATGACGGGTAGTCTGTGGCGGCTGTCACATTTCTAGCCCCGCGAGGAGCCCCGCCATGACCCCCGAAGAGATGAACGCCCGCATCGTGCGCTACGGCGAGCTGGTGCCCTGCAAGACCGCCTTCATTGACGCCCATACGCCGGGCAGTGACCAGAAGGAGAACTTCACGATCATTGGCGGGGGCGTGTCGGAAAGCGCGGATCAGCATGTCCATATCACCGACAAGATCGGCTTCAACATTGGCGCGGCCGGCCAGCCCCCCAATTGCCGCAACTCGCTGCATTCGCACCGGACGGCAGAGGTGTTTTTCGTCCTCAAGGGCCGTTGGCGGTTCTTCTGGGGGCGCTGGGGCGATGCGGGCGAGGTGCTGTTGGAAGAGGGCGATATCATCAACATCCCCACCGGGATCTTCCGCGGGTTCGAGAATATCGGCACGGATTACGGGATGATCATGGCCGTCCTGGGCGGCGACGACGCAGGCGGCGGCGTGATCTGGGCGCCGCAGGTCATCGACGACGCTCGCGAACACGGGCTGACCCTGGGCGAGAATGGCAAGCTCTATGACACCAAGCAGGGCGAGACCTTGCCAGAGGGTATCGCGCCCATGCCGGTTCTCTCCGCGCAAGAGCTGTTGGCCTTCCCCGAGCCCACAACGCAAGAGGTCGTCCCCGAATTTGTCGCACGCTATTGGGATATGGTGGCGCTTTCTGACCGGCAGCCTGCCAAGGTGATCGGGGCAGAGGCCATGCTGCGCGACCGTCCCGGTTTCGAGGTCGAATTGCTGTCGCGCGCCTCCCTGCCTGCGACGGCGCAAAGCTATGACGCCAACACGGTTCTGATGCCAATGCGCGGCCATTGGCGGCTGTCCTGGCAGGACGGCGAGGCCACGTTGAACCCCGGCGACACATGCGCCATCCCACCCGGTCTGGCCTATGCGCTGACGCCTGCCATGACAGGAGAGGCGTCATGCTACCGGGTGCTGCAAACCTCAGACCCTGCGGGTGCCACCCAGCCACGCTAGGCTTAACCCTCGCACATAAGCGTTGCTTTTTGGCCATATCCCGCCCTGAGACGGGCCGGTTTGACCGGATGTGACCGTTTTCCGTTTGGTCGTGGGACTCTGCTGCGCCTAGCCTGCCCGCAATAATCTGAGGCCAGCCCGCGAAAAAGGGCGGCCCGCGAGGCGGAGTAAAGCAGATGGGCGCGAGACATATCGCAGCCATGGGTGTCGCGCTATGCGCGACGCTCGGGGCAGGGGATCAGTCACAATTCAGGATGTCTTTGCTATGAGCGGCGATATTCTGCCCTTTGACAGGGGCCGTCTGCTGCAAAAGCAGAACGCGGCGCAGCGCCTGCCTGATTTGGCCGCGCGGGACCGTATCCGGGCCGAACTCGGCGCGAGCCTTGCGGGGCTCTTGGGGCATGACATTCTGGCTGTCGATCTGCTGGAAGAGGCAGCTCGGACGGGCATGACCTGCGGCGGGCTGGATCTTGCCTGTCTTGCAGAGGCTGCATGCTCGCTTGGGGCGGATCTGGAAAGCACCGCAACTACGCCGACGCGGGAGCTGTGGCCCGCCATCATCGAGACCGAGGCGGGTGAATGGCACCTCGTGCTCGATCAGACCGACACGTCTTTTGTGGTGATTGACGTTGACGCCCCCGACTTGCGGGGCGAGATCGCGGCGGTGCCGGGCCCTTTGCGCCTTCTGGCCGCGCCGCGCCGGTCTGTATCTGCGCGGATTGCCCGTAAGTTTGACGCGGCGATGCGCCATCCCCTGATCGCACAGGCCAAGACACACCGCGCAGACCTGACCATGCTCGCGCTTGGGGCCGTGATGAGCAACGCCTTGGTGCTTGCCGCGGCCCTTGCGGCTTTTGCGTGGTTCGATTTGGGCATGGTGCGCTGGACCCCTTCGGTCATGGCCGCGCTTTTCTGCGGGGGCGCGCTTTGTGTCATGTTGCTGATGGGCCTGTCTGCTGCGCGGTTTGCGGCGACGGGCCACGCTGAGACGCAGCTTTTGTCAGCCATTGGCGATGACGGCACGGCTGATCCGCGCAGGTTACGCGCCCGCTGCGATGCGTTCTGCCTTTTGCCGCTGGGGGTCGCGCTGGTTTCGCTTGCGGGCGTATTGGCCTGGATTGTCCTTTGTGGCGCAATAGCCGCATACATGCTGTCCCGCCTTACGCCCTACCACCACGGGCACCGGGCCGAAATGGCAGCCAATCTCGCCTTTGTGGCGCTGATCGCCACCGGCCTGCTATACGTCTTCGCCGGTCAGAACGGGGTCGGCTGGTTGATGGCCACCGGGGTGTTGAGCTGGCAGATACTGATGACTGCCGCGCATCTGGGGGGTGCGAGCCTTGGCGACACACTGTCCACGCCCGCCCGCCCCAAACCGGGTCAGAGGCGCGAGCGTCTTGATGGGCGCTATCTGCTGACGGATGTGATGCTCCGCTCGGACGAGGGCGCAAACCCCGTGCTCGACATCAAGACCCTCGGTCTGCGGGAGGGGGAGGTGACCGCCCTGCTGGGGCCGAATGGCGCAGGAAAATCGGCGCTTCTCTCAGTCTTGGCAGGCCACGCACAGCCGCGCCAGGGGCGCGTGTTGCTGGACGGGCTTGCCTTGGGGCAGATTGACCCGCGCGACCTGCGGCGCGGGATTGGCCGCCTCGACATGGGCGCGGTCGCGTCGGCTATGACGCTGCGTGAGGCGCTACACCTGCCCCATATCGCGCGGCACGAGGCGCGCCAGATCGCGGCGCTGAACTTTGCGGGGCTGGCCCATCTCTTAGATCATCCGCGTGGGCTTGACCGGCCCCTCGCGCGGCCCTTGCCCACGGGTGACGGCCATGCCCTCGCATTTGCGCGGATCTGGTTGGCCGATCCCAGGATCGTGTTGCTGGATGACCCGCTGCAAGGGCTCGATCAGCACAGACGGTTGGCGATGATCGCGAAGCTGCGACAGTGGCTGCGGGGCCGTATGGGTGTGATCGCCTCCCATGACCCTGCATTGGCGGATCTCTGTGATCGGATGGTTGTGATGGAGGAGGGCTGCGTGGTCATGGACGGACCACGCGCCACGGTTCTGGCGCATATGCGGCGTGCGCGCAGCCGCTAGAGGCGGAACAGAATTTGCACATCCGCCACATTCGTGCCCGTCCCACCGGTCATCACCAGATCGCCTGATCCATGAAGTGCGCCATAAGCGTCATTATTGGCCAGCAGCGCCTCGGGGTTGAGCCCTGCATCGCGCATGCGCGTGGCGGAGCAGCTGTCAACCAAGCCGCCCGCAGCATCCGTAGGCCCGTCGCGCCCATCGGTGCCGCCTGACAGAAACACCCAATCGCCATCAATCTGGGCAAGCGCCATGCGCAGCGCGAGGTCCTGATTGCGCCCGCCCTTGCCGGTGCCGGTGAGAGTCACGGTCGTCTCGCCCCCAAAAAGCAGGACCTCGCCGGGTTGCGCGGTGCGGGCCAGCTCGGCCAGGCGCGGGGCCACGTCCGCCACGTTGCCCTCCAGCCGGTCATCGACGATGCGGGCGGCGGGGTTGGCGGCGGCCATGGCCTCAAGGCTCTTACGGTTTGAACAGATCAGCGTGTTCCGCGCCTCAGGTATGACGGGCATCTCGGCATCCGCGCTCAGATGCGCCTGCACCGAGGCTAGCAGCTGGTCCCAGACGGGGGCCAGCATCGCGCGGGCATCGGAGCGCGTCCCGAGAGGGGCCACGGTGGGGCCGCTGGCGATCACGCGCAGGTCGTCCCCGACCACGTCCGACAGGATATAGGCCTCGACGCGGGCCGGCGCGGCGCGGCGCAGCATGCCGCCACCTTTGAGCTGGCTGAGCTGCTGGCGCACCAGGTTCATCTGGGTGATGTCAAACCCCGCGCTAAGCAACACCTCGCTGGTGCGCGCCTTGTCGGACAAGGTGATGCCGGGGGCGGGCAGGGGCAGCAGCGCAGAGCCGCCGCCCGAGATCAGCGCAACCACCCGGTCCCGCTCCGTCGCGCCGTCCAGCAGATCTGCCACGGCCTGGGCGGCCTTCAACCCGTGCTCATCGGGCACCGGGTGGCCTGCGTGCAGGACGGTGGCGCCGGGCAGGTCACGATGATTTTCAGAATTGGTGACGGCCAGGGCGGTAACATCGCCCGTCGCATGGGTCAGCGCCTCCTGCATCATTGGGCAGGCGGCCTTGCCCACGGCGATCAGGATCAACCGCCCTCCGTCCCGCGCGCCCAGAGGGGCATCGAATTGCGCTCGCAGGGCCTTTGCCGGGTCAGCGGCCAGGACCGCTATGTCGAAAAGGCGCCGCGCCTCGACGCGGCAGGAGGCAATATGATGTTGCATGACCGCGCTATGGCAAGCCTTGCCGGGATTCGAAACACCCGATTTTGCCCATGCGAATAAATCCGCCTATACGAACCGATTGACGATATTCTCCAGAATTTCCTGCTGGCCGGAGCGTGGGCTGGGGTTGATGTCGTCGCGCGCGACGCGCTCGGCAATCGTATCAAGCGTGCCGTCCAGCAAATCAGAGCCGTCCCACCCGGCATAACGGGCCGTGCGGCGGTCTTCCAGCTGACCGTCTTCCAGCATCGCGGCGGCGGCCTTCAGCCCGCGCGCGCAGATATCCATGCCGCCAATATGCGCGGCGATCAGGTCTTGCGCGTCCAGCGATTGACGCCGCAGCTTGGCGTCGAAATTGGTCCCGCCTGTGGTGAAGCCGCCGGCTTTCAGCACCTCATAATAGGCAAGCGCCACCTCGGGCGTGTTGTTGGGGAATTGGTCCGTGTCCCAGCCCGATTGGTAGTCGTTGCGGTTCATGTCGATAGAGCCGAAAATGCCCAGGGCGGCGGCAGTGGCCAGCTCATGTTCAAAGCTGTGGCCGGCCAGGATGGCATGGCCCTGCTCAATATTGACCTTCACCTCGCCTTCAAGGCCGAAATCCTTGAGGAAGCCGTAAACTGTGGCCACGTCATAGTCATACTGGTGCTTGGTGGGCTCTTGCGGTTTGGGTTCAATCAGGATTGTGCCGTTGAACCCGATCTTATGCTTGTACTCGACCACCATCTGCAGGAAGCGACCCGCCTGCTGTCGCTCGCGTTTCAGGTCGGTGTTCAGCAGGGTCTCGTAGCCCTCGCGCCCGCCCCATAGCACGTAATTCTCGCCGCCCAGCTTATGGGTCGCATCCATACAGGTTTTGACCGTCGCGGCGGAGAAGGCGAAAACCTCCGGGTCGGGGTTGGTGGCCGCGCCGGCCATGAACCGGCGGTGGGAAAACAGATTGGCCGTCCCCCACAGCAGCTTCATGCCAGAGGCGTCCATCTTTGCCGCAAAGTAATCCGTGATTTCTTCTAGATTTTTGGTGTTCTCGGCGAAATTCGCCCCTTCTGGCCGCACATCCGCGTCGTGGAAGCAGAAATAGGGCACGCCCAGAATGTCGAACATTTCAAAGGCCACATCGGCTTTCAGCTTCGCAAGCTCCATTGTGTCGCCGAACCAGGGGCGCTCAAAAGTTTGGCCGCCGAACGGGTCGCCGCCGGGCCAGGCGAAGCTGTGCCAATAAGCGGCGGCAAAGCGCAGGTGGTCTTCCATACGCTTGCCCATGACCATCTCGTCGGGGTTGTAATGGCGGAAGGCCATCGGGTTGGTGCTGTCGGGCCCCTCGTAAGTGGCCTTGGCGATGCCTTTGAAAAAATCGGTCATGAGAGGCTCCTCAGGGCAGTGTAGGTGTTTTTGTAGCGGTGATGCGCCTCGGCAAAGGCTGGAGCGAGGGCGGTGTCGGGATCAATCGTGGCGGATATCTTGGGCGGCGTGGCGAGGCTCAGATCGCCGGTCGCGGCTATCATGCCAAGCCGGGCTGCCCCAAAGGCGGCCCCGAAATCACCCGCGACGGGGATCTGGATCGGATGGCCCAGTGTGGTTGCCATGACCTCCAGCCAGTGGCGCGAGGCAGACCCGCCGCCCACCGCGATCAGCGTATCAATTTGCGTGCCCGTCTGGGCCAGCGCATCGGCGCTGTCTTTCAGGGCAAAGGCCACGCCTTCCAGCACGGCGCGGGTGCCGGCCTCAACATCTGTGCCATGTTCAAGGCCGATCAGCGCGCCCCGGATCTGTGCGTCATTATGGGGGGTCCGCTCACCCCCCAGATAGGGCAGAAAGCAGGCCCGGCCCGGCGCCTGCAAGGCCCCAAGCGCGCCTGTCAGCGCAGAGGCGGTCTTGCCGGTCAGCCGCGCATACCATTCCAGCGAATCCGCCGCAGACAGGATCACCCCCATCTGATGCCAGGTCTGGGGCAGGGCGTGGCAGAACGTATGTACCGCCGTGGCCGCATCAGGCGCGTAGCTGGGCGTGGCCGCGAATAATACACCAGAGGTGCCAAGCGACACGAAGGCCTGCCCCGGCTGGACCACGCCGACACCGACCGCTGTGGCTGCATTGTCGCCGCCGCCACCGGCCACGGGGATATCTGCGGGCAGCCCCCATTTGCCTGCCAATGTGGCGCGCAATCCCCCGGAGGGCGCGCATCCTTCGACCAGCTTTGGCATATGCGCGCGGGTCAGCCCGGTGGCCTCAAGCAGTGCATCAGACCAGTCGCGCGCGCCCACATCCAGCCATGCGGTGCCCGCCGCATCGGACATCTCTGACACGGCGTCTCCGGTCAGCCACAGCCGCAGGTAATCCTTGGGCAGCAGCACCCGGGCGGTTTGGGCGAAGACCTGCGGCTCATTGGCGCGCAGCCAGGCGAGCTTTGGGGCGGTGAAGCCCGGAAAGACGATATTGCCTGACACGGCCCGAAATTGCGGGTCAGCATCCATGGCCGCCGCCTCGACGTGGCTGCGCGTGTCGTTCCACAATATGCAGGGGCGCAGCACGTCGCCGGATTTGTCGATCAGTGTCGCGCCGTGCATATGGCCGGACAGGCCCATGCCTCTGACGCCCGAAAGGTCGGCCTGCGCGCTCAGCCCTTCCATCGCCTCGGTGGTGGCTTTGAGCCAATCGGCAGGCGATTGTTCGGACCAGCCGGGATGCGGGCGGGAGACTTCGAGCGGCGCGCGCGCCTCTGCGATGACCTCCTGATCCGCGCCGATGAGCAGCGCTTTGACGGCGGAGGTGCCCAGATCAAGTCCGATATACATAAGCCCGCTTCCTTATTCAGCCTGCGGCGCGCAACGACCTGCCGCAGGGGCGGCCCTCAAGCCGCGTCGCGCTTTGGGTTCTTGCCCATGATGATCATCGACAGGATGTCGTCCTCGGTGACGTCCTCCACCCGCTCGGTGCCCACAAGAGCGCCATTCTTCATGACCGAGACCCGGTCGCAGAGATCCAACATCTCGCGCGTGTCATGGCTGATCAGGAAAATGCCAAGGCCCTGGGCCTTCAGTTCCTGGATCAAGTCCGCCACCATCTGCGTCTCATGCACACCAAGCGCGGCGGTGGGCTCGTCCATGATCAGGATGCGGGCGTTGAAATAGACCGCGCGGGCAATCGCCACCGATTGTCGCTGCCCGCCTGACAGGGCGCTGACGGGTTCTTTCAGCTTTTTGAAATTCGGGTTCAGCCGCGCCATGATCTTGGCGGTTTCTGCCGCCATCTTGGCGTCGTCGACAAACCCAAATGGCGTCGTCAGCTCGCGCCCCAAAAAGAGGTTGGACGCGGCATCAAGATTATCGGCCAAAGCGAGCGTCTGGTAAATCGTCTCGATATTGTGCATCCGCGCATCCCGCGGGGAGGTGATCTCGGCCTTTTTGCCGTTGATCCAGATTTCACCGCCATCCCTTTGATAGGCACCGGAAAGGATCTTGATCAGCGTCGACTTGCCCGCGCCGTTATGGCCCAGAAGCCCCACCACCTCGCCGGGATAGAGATCCAGGCTGACATGGTCCACGGCGCGAATACCGCCAAAGGAGATCGAGATGTCCTTGAGTTGAACGAGAGGCGTGTCACTCATTTAGAGTTCCTCCGGTAAAGAATGTCGAGGAAGACGGCCAGCACCAGCACGGAGCCCACGACAACCTGCTGAATGGCGGCATCAAAGCCGATCAGCACCATGCCGGTCTGGAGCGATTGCATCACCAGCGCGCCCAGGATCGCGCCATAGATCGTGCCGATCCCCCCTGCGAGCGAGGTGCCCCCGATCACGGCGGCGGCGATCACGTAAAGCTCGTCCAGCGTGCCCAGCGCCGCCGTGGCGGAGCCCAGCCGGGCAGAGGCCACGACCGCCGACAGGCCGGTCAGAAAGCCCATCAAGGCGAAGATTTTGACAGTCATCCAGCGCGTGTTGATGCCCGCAAGCTCTGCCGCCTCGGGATTGCCGCCAATCGCATAGACATAGCGGCCAAACTTGGTGCGCGACATCAGGATGGTCATGAGGATGGCCACAGCGATCAGCACGAGAACCGGGATGGCAAACCCGTGCGAGATGAAGATCTCGTCAATGGGCGTTGTGATGCCTTCGGCCTCGGCGTAGCGCTTTACGATGCCCTTGGGCCACGGATAGGCGTTGACCAGCAGCGTGGCCCCGATCACAGCGCCGCAGCCGATGACAGCCAGGAACCCTTCGGCCCAGACCGGGCGCAGATGCAGGTCAAACCGTTTCCGTTTGCGCCGCCCTAGCACGATCAGGGCGATGACAGCGGCACAGCCCAGTATGCCGACGACCCAGCTGCCAAAATTGCCGACAGCCCCGTAAGGCCCGCCGCCCAGCAGGCGGAAGGTGGCATCCACCGGCGAGATCGTCTCGCCACGTGCCACCAGAAAGCCCACGCCGCGCCAGACCAAGAGCCCGCCCAGCGTCACGATGAAGGCGGGAATGGTGCCATAGGCGATCATCCAGCCATGAAACGCGCCAACCAGCGTGCCAACCAGCAGGCCCGCCAGAATGGCCAGTATCCAGATGGCGGGATGGCCCAGGCCCAGATATTGAGGCAGGATATTGACTTGCAGCGCGCCCATGATGATGGCGCAGAACCCCAGAAGAGAGCCCACCGACAGATCGATATGGCGGGTCACGATCACCAACACCATGCCGGTGGCCATGATCCCGATGGAGGAGGTCTGCACCGACAGGTTCCACAGGTTGCGCGGGGTCAGAAAGGCGCCGAACCCGTTGACGATTGCGCCGTAGAAATGGAAGCCGATCCAGATCAGCGCAAGTGCGGCCAGCATGCCGAGAAGTCGCGTGTCGACCTCGGTTTCGCGCAGGAAGCGGGTGATCGCGCCGTCGCGCTTCTCCTCGCTTGAAGGGGTGGTTGTGTCAGACATAGGCTCGCCTCGGACAGACTATGCGACTGGGCGCGTGCGGGCGGGGCCGCACGACACGAAGACGCGAAAAATTACGGGGGAGTGGGCAGGTCCCGGCGCGCATATGGGGCACCAGGACCGTTCGTTTCAAAGCGGCTTAGCAGCCGTCGACGCCTGCGGCTGCGCCTTCGCAGACCTTCTCTTTGGAGATGTGGCCTGCATCGATCACGGCGCTGATATTGGCCTGTGTGATCGGGGTTGGGTCAAGCAGGATGGCGTTCATTTCGATGCCTTTGGCACCGCCGGAGAACTTGCCTGCACCCTCGATGGCGTCCATTGCGGTGCCATTGGCCAGGGCCACGGCGATCTCGCCAGCTGCTGTGCCCAGGTCAATGGAGTTCTTCCAGACAGACACGGTTTGCGAGCCACGCGCCACACGGTTCAGCGCAGCATGGTCGCCATCCTGGCCACCGATCGGGATCGCAAGACCTTGAGCTTCCAGCGCCGCAATCGCGCCGCCCGCCATGCCGTCATTTTGCGACAGAACCGCATCAACGTTGTTGTTTGCGGCGGTCAGGATCTGCTCCATATTCTTTTGCGCATTGTCTGGCTTCCAACCATCGGTAAAGGCTTCGCCGACGATCTTGATGTCGCCGCTGTCAACCTTGCTGCCGATCACTTCCATCATGCCTTCCAGCAGGAAGCCCGCATTCGGGTCGCCCTTGTCGCCTTTGATGATGGCGTAGTTGCCCGAAGGCTGTGCGGCCACCACGGTTTCAGCGATGATGCGGCCCACGCCCTTGTTGTCAAAGGTCAGGTAGAAGGTGCGTTGGTCCTCGATCAGGCGGTCATAGCCGATCATTGGGATGCCTTCGGCTTCGGCGATATCAAGTGCCGGGCCAATCGCGTCTTTATCCTGCGCCAGAATGATCAGCGCATCGGCGCCTTGAGCGATCAGGGCCTCGATATCGGTGAGCTGCTTGGCGGCAGAGGACTGCGCGTCTGCGGAAATGTAGTTGGCGCCAGCGGCGTCCAGAGCGGCCTTGATGGCGGCTTCGTCGGTTTTCCAGCGTTCTTCCTGGAAGTTGGACCAGCTTACGCCGATTGTTTTTGCATGGCCGTCGGCCAGGGCTGCTGTCGTGGTGAAGCCGGCGATTGCAATCGCGGCTACGGTCAATGCCTTACGCATGATGTCCTCCCAATGGTTATGCCCGCCCGTGACTCCTCCACAGTGCGCGCAGCTCCGATCTGATTCGAAGCATGGCTGACCATGACATATTTAATTTAGCTGTCAAAATTAATTTGACCGACGGTAAAAATTAGTCATAGCTTCGCGTAAGATTTGATCCTGAAGGGGCGGGCATCGGCATGAAACTTGCGCAGATAGCGAAGATTTCGCCAGAAAACGGTACGTCCCGGCCTGTTTATACGCATCTGGCGGCCGAAAGACCCGGCTCAAAGGGAATATAGTTTTTGTGCTGAAAGAAATAGATCAGACACGCGGATCAGGCCCGGAAACTGGCGAGACGGACGGGGCCGAGACCGGCTGCGGGCCGCTTCTGCCGGGGCAGGAAGGGCAGGGTAAGCCGCTGCGCCAGCAGGTGTTTGAGCGGGTGCGCGCCGCCGGGCTGACACCACGCATCGACGTGGCCAAGGATCTTGGCGTCTCCCCCGGTTCGGTCACGCAGATCACGTCAGAGCTGATCGCCGCAGGGTTGGTGGTCGAGGCGGCCGCGACGCCCCATGAGGCTAGCGCGCGGGGCCGCCCACCGGTGGCGCTGCGCATCGCGCCGGAGGCGGGCTATGTGGTGGGGATCAAACTTGGCGATTTCTCCCATTCCGGCGTTGTCGTGAATTTTGCGGGCGCGGTGGTCGCGCAGGTCGAACTCGCCGCCAAATCGCAAATCCATGAGCCCGATGCGCTGGTCGATGAGGCCGCTGAGCTGCTTGATCAACTGCTCGCTGCATCAGGGGTGGCGCGCGGGGCGGTTGCCGCCCTTGGTCTGGGGCTTGCGGGCATCGTTGATCATGAAACCGGGGCGGTGCCCTGGTCGCCGCTTTTGCGGTTACGCAATATTGATCTTGGCGCCTTTCTGTCCGAGCGGGTTGGCATGCCTGTGCATCTGGACAATGACGCCAATGTGCTGACCCTGGCCGAGCTTTGGTTCGGGGCGGGGCGTGGCAAACCCTCTTTCGCGGTGGTCACGATTGAATATGGCGTGGGGATGGGGCTGGTGCTCGACAACAGGCTTTATCGCGGCTCCGGTGGGTTGGGGCTGGAGCTTGGCCATACCAAGGTGCAGCTTGACGGCGCGCTGTGTCGCTGCGGCAATCGTGGCTGTCTTGAGGCCTATCTGGCCGATTACGCGCTTGTGCGCGAGGCCCGGATTGCCCTCGACATGAAAAGCGAGCCCTTTGGCCCTGTCGATGTCATGCTTGAGACGCTCTACGAGCAGGCTAAGGCGGGCAATCAGCGCGCGCGCACGATCTTTCGCAGGGCTGGGCGATACCTGTCTGTCGCTCTGAGCAATGTGGCGCATCTGTTTGATCCAGAACTGATTATCCTGTCAGGGGAGCGCATGCGCTATGACTATCTTTACGCCGAAGAGGTTCTGGCAGAGATGGAAGAGCTGACACTCGACAAGGGCCGCCCGTCGCCGCAGATCGATATCAATGTCTGGGGTGGGTTTGTCTGGGCGCGCGGGGCTGCAGCTCTGGCCCTGTCAGCCGTGACCGACGAGATATTCGGCGAGGCGTGGGGCGAGGCATGAGGGCGCTTTTGCTTTGCCTCTTGCCGACGATGGTCATGGCGGGCCCCGCTTTTGAGCCGCGGCCACTGCCCGTTGCGCATATCTATTCCGGCGGGTGGGAGCATTTCGTGGGCGGCGGCGTTGCGGTGTTCGATTGCAATGGCGACGGCTTTGAAGACCTGTTTCTGGCCGGCGGCGAGGCCCCTGCGCAGCTGCTCGTCAACCAGACCGAGGCATCCGGTGCCGATCTGCGCTTTGCGACCGCCGACATCACCGCATTGAATGACATGACCGGCGTGACCGGAGCCTATCCGCTTGATATTGACAGTGACGGCCAGCAGGACCTTGTCGTTTTGCGGGTCGGGCCGAACCTGCTGCTGAAGGGCGACGCGGATTGCCGCTTTACAGACGCTTCCGCGCTTTGGGGGTTCGATCAGGGAGACCGGTGGACGACGGCTTTTTCCGCCACATGGGAGGCGGGGGCGGCTTGGCCCACCCTGGCTTTTGGCAATTACGTGGACCGGTCCGACCCGACCGGACCTTTCGAGGCCTGCGATATCAACGAGCTGCACCGCCATGACGGCAAGGGCTACGCGATGCAGCCGCTGGAGCCGGGGTTTTGCGCGCTGTCGATGCTGTTTTCTGACTGGAACCGCGACGGAACGCAGGATTTGCGCGTCTCCAACGACCGCCATTATTACGTCTCCGAAGGATCAGAACAGATGTGGTCCATGCCTGACCTGACATTGCGTGACGGCGAGGGGTGGGAGCCCATCAGTATCTGGGGCATGGGCATTGCGTCGCGCGATCTGACCGGCGACGGGCGGCCCGAGGTGGTGCTCACATCTATGGGCGATCAGCTGATGCAAATCGCCTCAGACCAGGGATATAGCGCTGCGCATTACAGCATCGGCACCTACGCGCATGTGCCTTATGTGGGCGATGATGGCAGGCCCTCGACCGGCTGGCACGCGCAGTTTGGCGACGTGAACAATGACAGCCGGGCCGATCTGTTTATTGCCAAGGGCAATGTCGACCAGATGCCGGGGCTAGCCATGCAGGACCCCAACAATCTGCTGATCCAGCAAGAGGACGGTACATTCGCCGAGTTTGGCGACAGCGCGGGCGTGGCCTCACTGGTGCGGGGGCGGGGGGCCTCCTTGGCGGATCTGAACCGGGATGGGCGTCTGGATCTGATGGTGGTGAACCGGCGCGCGGCAGCAGAGCTTTATCAGAATGTGACGGAAGATGCAGGCAATTGGGTGAGCGTGCGCCTGTCCCAGGATCGCCCCAACCGCGCAGCTGTGGGGGCCTGGGTCGAGCTGCGGATCGGAGAGGCGGTGCAGATGCAGGAGGTCACGGTGGGCGGCGGCCATGTCTCTGGCCGCAGCGGTCCCTTGCATTTCGGGCTGGGCGCGGCCGAAAAGGCTGAGCTGCGCGTTCTCTGGCCTGATGGCACGGCCTCAGCGTGGCAGCCGGTCAGCGCGTCCGAAGAGGTGGAAGTACAGCGGTAACAATGGCTTATCGGTCGATCTTGAGGCCGCTGGGCACGCTGTCGGGGATGCCCAACCGGCCATCCAACGCGACCGGATCATCCAGTGTTTTCAGAAAGGCCACCAATTCCGCGATCTGCTGCGCGTCAAGCGGTGACATCTCAACGGATGCGGCCTCGATAGCGGCGGTTTCGCCCTCGGTCTGGAACACCCACCAATCCTCTACATCAAGGCGGGGTAGGATCGCGTTGCGGCGGTCATAGCCCGCGACGGTGACTTTGCCCGCATGGGCTTCCAGAAAGCCGGGCAGGTTTGGATACGCGCCGGTATGCCCGTAAGGGGCCGTCTGGGCGACATTGCGCAAGGATGGCGTGCGGAAAGCGTAGGCGTCCTCAGCCCGGCCGGTCACGCGCATCCGGCCCGTGTCGCGCGCATGGCGCTCGAACCGCGCGGCTTTGCCGGGGCCGAATTGCGGCTGCCCGGTCGCGTGAAACGCATGATCGGTCTGGAACGGCCCGGCATGGCAGGTCGCGCATTGCGCGTCGCCGTAGAACAGCTCCAGCCCGGCTTTTGCCTCGGCGGGTATCTCGCCGCCTCGCAGATAGGCGTCAAAGGGCGATGCGTCGGAGCGCCACTCCAGCGCAATAAACGCCGCAATCGCGTTGGAGATATCAGTGAAAGCAATCGGGCGACCATCTGCGATGTCGCGATAGACGGCGCTGAACATGCGGGCATAGTCCGGGATCGCCCCGACCCGTTTCGAGATAATGTCCCATGCCCCGCCATCCCCGGTGATCCGGCCCGATCGCACCGCTTGGGAGACGTCATTCTCGCTATAATGGCCTGCCATCTCGTCGGCGCTGAGCACCGGGAACATCGTCTGCGCCGACAGGATCGACGCGAAGCCTTGGGTCATATCCGCGTCCATTGGGGTGCGCAGCCCGCCCGGTTTGGTCGGGTCGGCTTCAATCCGGCCATCATGGAACATGGTGGTGAATTCCTTGGCACCGAGGTTGAACAGCGCCTGCGCGTGGCGCGGGATCCGCTGTTCGGGCATATTCGCGGGATCGGCTATGCGGTCAGGCCCCAGCCCGACGCCGCCCTCCCCAAGCGACAGCGACACCCCGTCGCCGGTTGCAAATTTGGGATGGTGACAGGTTGCGCAGGAGATGTTGCGATTGCCCGACAGGATTGGATCGTAGAACAGCAACTGACCCAGCTTGGCCTCTTCCAGACGCACCGGTGCATAGTCGCTGTCTTCCACGGCGCGCGGCAGATCTGCTGCCCAAACCGGCAGCGCGGCGCAGCCGAGCAACAGGGCGCTGAAACGTCTCATCCGGGCCTCCCATCTGTCCCGGTTGCAAGAGTACAAGAGCCGTTTGAGATCGCAAGAGCAACCTCTCAGAACCTCCCGATTTCTTTCACAAAATCAGGTATATTTGCCTTGAAGGGAAAGAAGCCCTTGGTCGCGTGAGGCCAGCAGAGCCTGTCATATCGGCGCATCAGTCGTGTCAGCGTAATCCCATGCGCCGAAAGCGCTGTGTCGAGCTTGCGCAACGCCTCTGCCGCAGGCCCGACCGGCGCGTAGGGCGTGATGATCTGATCCAGCTTTTCAGCGGCGGCCCAGGCCGCAACCTCGCC
>CAYLVP010000019.1:40633-49778 GCA_964387155.1 uncultured Rhodobacterales bacterium
TGGGCGCTGGGTGGTCCGGGCCCTTCAAGGCGGGGGCCTCGTGCGCGAGGCTGGCTTGGGCCGGGCGGAACCGGCCATTGGTGAATGTCTCGATATTGTCTGGGGTCGCCAGATAGGTCTTGCCCTTGGTCTGCAGCCCGGCGACCCAGCGCCAGCTGAGCGTGTTGGATGCCGGGTCCCCGTCAAGCAAATGCCTCAGGAAGAAATCCGCGCCCAGCGCCCAGGGCAGCCCCAGGGTGAATATCCAGATCGAGGCGAACCACATGCGGGCGTGGTTGTGAAGATATCCCGTTGCTACAATCTGTTGTGCCCAGATATTAAAGCACTCTATCTCGGTCTCGCCACGGCAGGCTGCGTCGAAATTTGCGCGCAACCCGGCTTCGGTCTGCAGGCGGTTGAGCCCGGCCTGAACCTCAGCGCGATAGCCGCTCCAGACGGCGGGGCGCATCTCAAGCCAGCCTTTCCAATAAGTCCGCCAAAACACCTCCTGGATGAATTTCTCGCAGGCGCGGTGGTCATGGTGGGCCAGCACGGCCAGCGAGACCTCTTGCTCGGAAATCAGCCGGTGGCGCAGGTAGGGCGACAGCTGCGACACAGCGCCCGTCCCGTCCTCGGCCAGGTCGTGATTGCGCCCCGCCGCATAGGCGCGTCCGGCTTTGGGTACAAAGGCATCGAGCTGCGCAAGCCCGGCGGCGCGGGTTGGGGTGGGGATCACTGTTCGCTCTTTCTTATGGCTGCGGGGGTTGAAGCTAGGGGCGGACTGCCCCAGTTCAAGCAGCGGAGGCGGGGCATTTCCGCCTCTTGCAGCCGGATATCAGCGCAACTAACGTCGTCTTCATCTTTTGCGCGTATCCCGCGCAGCAACGCACCCGGATGCCGCGCACCCCGCGGCGGGCAGACAGAACAGGCAGGCTATGACCGATCCAATTGACACTTACATGAACCTTGTCCCGATGGTGGTGGAGCAGACCAGCCGCGGCGAACGGGCCTATGACATCTTCTCGCGCCTGCTGAAGGAACGGATCGTGTTTCTCAACGGCCCGGTGCATGACGGAATGAGCCAGCTGATCGTGGCCCAGCTGCTGCATTTGGAGGCGGAGAACCCCTCGAAAGACATTTCGATGTATATCAACTCGCCCGGCGGCGTCGTGACGGCGGGTTTGTCGATCTATGACACGATGCAGTATATCCGGCCCAAAGTGTCGACGCTGATTGTGGGCCAGGCGGCCTCTATGGGGTCGCTTCTGGCCTGCGCGGGCGAGCCGGGGATGCGTTTCGCGCTGCCCAATTCCCGCATCATGGTGCACCAGCCCTCCGGCGGGTATCAGGGCCAGGCGACGGATATCATGATCCATGCCGAAGAGACCAAGAAGCTGAAGCAAAAGCTCAACGAGATTTATTCGAAACACACTGGCCAAACCGTGAAAGCGGTCGAAAAGGCGTTGGAGCGGGACAACTTCATGTCGCCCGAAGAGGCGCTGGACTGGGGGCATATTGATGAGATTGTTACCAGCCGCGCCAAAGACGGTGACGAATAAGCCCGGCTGACGCGGATTGTTTCCGGCGGGCGTTGCACGTTTTTGTGGCCTGCGCCCGCTGGCATGTTTTTCGGATTGTGCCTGCACACTCGCTGCCATAGGCTGATGGCAAGCAACTCGCGCAGGCGACAGATCGCGTTAATTTACGAATGATACCGCAAAAGAGGTGGTGTGATGGCGAACAACTCTGGTGACAGCAAAAACACCCTCTATTGCTCGTTCTGCGGCAAGTCGCAGCATGAGGTGCGTAAGCTCATTGCGGGGCCAACCGTGTTCATCTGCGATGAATGTGTAGAGCTTTGCATGGATATCATCCGGGAGGAGACGAAGACCGCCGGCCTGAAATCTTCCGACGGCGTGCCAACCCCGCAAGAGATTTGCGAAGTGCTTGATGACTATGTGATCGGGCAGGGCCATGCGAAACGCGTCCTCTCGGTGGCGGTGCACAACCACTACAAACGGCTCAATCACGCGGCGAAATCTGGCGACATTGAGCTTGCAAAATCCAACATCCTGCTGATCGGCCCGACCGGCTGCGGCAAGACCTTGCTGGCCCAGACGCTGGCGCGCATCCTTGATGTGCCCTTCACGATGGCCGATGCCACGACCCTGACGGAAGCGGGCTATGTCGGTGAGGATGTCGAGAATATCATCCTCAAGCTGCTTCAGGCCTCGGAATATAATGTCGAACGCGCGCAGCGCGGCATCGTCTATATCGACGAGGTCGATAAGATCACACGCAAGTCGGACAACCCATCGATCACCCGCGATGTGTCAGGCGAGGGCGTGCAGCAGGCGCTTCTGAAAATCATGGAGGGCACCGTGGCCTCCGTCCCGCCGCAGGGCGGGCGCAAACATCCCCAACAGGAATTCCTGCAGGTCGACACGACCAACATTCTGTTCATCTGCGGCGGCGCGTTTGCAGGGTTGGAGAAGATCATCTCGCAACGCGGCAAAGGCTCGGCCATGGGCTTTGGTGCCGATGTGCGCGACGAAGAGAACAAGGGCGTGGGAGAGTTCTTTCAGGATCTCGAGCCCGAAGACCTGCTGAAATTCGGTCTCATCCCGGAATTTGTGGGTCGTCTGCCGGTGATCGCGACCTTGGAAGACCTCGACGAAGATGCGCTGGTCACGATCTTGACCCAGCCCAAGAACGCGCTGGTCAAACAGTATCAGCGCCTGTTCGAGCTGGAAGAAGCGCAGCTGACCTTTACTGAGGACGCGCTGTCCGCGATCGCCAAACGCGCGATTGAGCGCAAGACCGGCGCGCGCGGCCTGCGTTCGATCCTTGAGGACATTCTGCTTGATACGATGTTCGATCTGCCGGGGCTTGAAAGCGTCGACGAAGTGGTCGTCAACGAAGAAGCCGTGGGCCGCGAAGCTAAGCCGCTGGTCATCTATGGCGAAAAGAACAAAGAGGCGGAGGCGGGTTAAACCTTTCCCTCCCGTAAGCTACAAAAGCCGATCCCTGGGGTCGGCTTTTTTCTTGGGCAGTGTCCCACACAGAAGAAAGGCAAGGCCATGACCATCAAACGCATTCATTCCGGCGGCGCCTTTGAGCCCAAACTGGGCTATTGCCGCGCCGTGGTGGCGGGCGGTTGGGTCCATGTCGCAGGTACCGTTGCGGGGCCCGGCCCTGACGGGGAGCCACCCCAAGGTGCCGCCGCGCAGACGGAAAGCGCGCTCAAAATCATCGGCGCGGCGCTGGAAGAGGCGGGCGCTTCCTTCAAGGATGTGGTCCGGGTGAGCTATATGCTGCCCGAGGCACGCGAGTTTGAACCCTGCTGGCCTGCCCTGCGCGCGGCATTTGGCGACAACCCTCCGGCTGCCACAATGATTGAATGCGGGCTGATTGATCCGAAATACCGGATCGAGATCGAGGTGACCGCCTATATCGGTGGCTGATTGTCGCTGCAAAAACAGGGCCCTTCCCCTAGACGGCGCGGCGGGGCTGGGGCATATCTGGTCCAACACAAACGGAGAGACATGATGGGCGTTCTGAGCGGGCTATTGCGGGCAGTGACCTGGTGGAATGGCCAGACCCTGAACACGCAGTTCTGGACCTGGCGCAATGGCGTCAAGGTTGGCGAGGATGCTGAGGGCAACACCTTTTATGAAACCCGTGACGGAAAGCGCCGCTGGGTGATTTTCAATGGTGAGGCGGAAGCCTCCCGCGTGAGCCCGGACTGGCATGGCTGGCTGCACCACACGTTCAAAGAGCCGCCGACCGACAAGCCACTCAAGCGCAAAGACTGGGAAAAGCCGCATCAGGAGAACCTGACCGGCACCGCAATGGCCTATGCGCCTGCGGGGTCGTTGCGCCGCGCCGACCCGGCGGACCGGCGCGATTACGAAGCCTGGACGCCGGAATAGGCACGCGTCCGGCGATGTGATCCAAGGGGGCAATTGCCATGGCAGAAAACACCACGGAAGTTCTGGTCGGCACCGGCGTTTTGGCGGTTGCTGCCGGATTTATGGTCTACGCAGCCGGGCTGACCGGCATCGGCGCGGGCACGCCTGACAGCTACCCGCTGACCGCGAGCTTCCGATCTGCGGAAGGGGTCTCGGTCGGGACCGAAGTGCGGATGGCGGGCGTCAAGGTGGGCACCGTCACGGCGCTGGATTTGAACGCTGCGACCTTCCGGGCGGACACGGTTTTCACCATGAAGGACGGGATCGAGATCCCCGATGACAGCGCGATTTCCGTGGCGTCCGAGGGGCTCTTGGGCGGCAGTTTTGTCGAGATCATCCCCGGCGGCTCCCCCTTTAACCTTGATCCGGGTGGCGAGATCACGGACACGCAAAGCTCGGTCAGTCTGATCTCGCTCCTGTTGAAATTCGTCTCCGGCGGTGGGTCGGAGTGAGATGGCTGTTATTGCCCCTCGCGCTGCTGGGCACCCCCGGCTCCGCGCAAACGATTGAGGGCGACAGCTCGACCTTCCGGCTGGGCAATTCACGCGAGATCACCCGCGAGACCCGAACCCGCGTCTCCCGCGCACCGGCTGCGGTGCTGCGCGGGCTCGACAAACTGTCGGGTGAGGCGATGGACTTGCAGGCGACAGAGACCGATCCCATTCGCTTCGGCACCCTGACCATCCAGATGGGGGAGTGCCGTTACCCCCAAAACAACCCCAGTGGCGATGCCTATGTCTATCTGACCATCCAGGCGCGGGGCATGGAAAATGCGCTTTTTGACGGCTGGATGGTGGCCTCAAGCCCCGCGCTGAATGCGCTGGAACATCCGCGCTATGATGTCTGGGTCATCCGCTGCAAACTTGATGACCGGACACCGTCAGTGGTTGCCGGTGAAAGTTCGCCTCGCCCTGTAATGCGGCCCTGAGCGCCTGATGGTAGCGGGCGCGGGTGATCTCCACCCCGCCGAGGCTGGCCAGATGGTCGGTCAGAAACTGCGTATCAAACAGCTGAAACCCACCCGCCTTAAGGCGCGAGACCAGATAGGCGAGCGCGATTTTCGACGCGTCACGGCGGCGCGAAAACATGCTTTCGCCAAAATAGGCCGCCTGCAAGGTGACGCCGTAGACCCCGCCCACAAGCGCGTCGCCGTCCCACACCTCGACCGAATGGGCATGGCCTGCCTCAAACAGCTCCATATAGATCTCGAAGATCTGGGTGTTGATCCAGGTCTCCTCCCGGTCCGCGCAGCCCTCGATCACGCCCGCGAAATCCGTATCCACCCGTATATCATAGGGCTCTTGCAAGATCGTTTTGCGCAAGGAGCGGGAGATGTGGAACCCATCCAGAGGGATCACGCCGCGTTTTTCCGGGTCGACCCAGAACAGCCCTTCATCATCGCGGCTCTCCGACATCGGGAAAATGCCGCGCGCATAGGCGTTGAGGATCAGGTTGGATGAGAGGTCTTTGGGCATTGGGAACACATTAAAGAACGGCGCATTCCCAGAATAGGGGCTGCGCCGGTCAAGTCAAAGGAGACAGGCCGTTAGCTCTGCGCGTCCAGCCACTTCTCCAACCAGTGAATGTTGTAATCGCCGGTCAGAACAGCGTCCTCTTCGAGAAGTGCGCTGAACAGCGGTGTCGTGGTATCGATCCCGTCAACGATCAACTCCCCCAAGGCGCGTTTCAGGCGGGCGAGCGCTGCCGGACGGTCAGGCCCATGCACGATCAGCTTGGCGATCAGGCTGTCGTAATAGGGCGGGATCGAATAGCCGTCATAAAGTGCGGAATCCATCCGCACCCCCAACCCGCCCGGAACATGGTATTGGGTGATTTTGCCGGGGCAGGGGCTGAATTCAGGCACCTTTTCCGCGTTGATGCGGACCTCGATGGCATGGCCGGTGATGGTGAGGTCTTCCTGCTTGAAGGACATCGGGTTGCCCGCCGCCACATTGATCTGCTCGCGCACGAGATCGACGCCAAAAATGGCCTCCGTCACGGGATGCTCCACCTGCAGGCGGGTGTTCATCTCGATGAAGTAGAATTCCCCATTCTCATAAAGAAATTCGATTGTGCCCGCACCGGCATAGTTGATGGAGGCCACGGCCTCCGCACAGGTCTTGCCGATCCTTGCGCGGGTCTGTGCGTCAATTGCGGGGCCAGGGGCCTCTTCAAACACTTTTTGATGGCGGCGCTGGAGGGAGCAATCGCGTTCACCCAGATGAACCGCATTGCCCTTGCCGTCGCCGAAGACCTGAATTTCGATGTGGCGCGGCGTGCCGAGATATTTCTCGATATAGACCTCGTCATTGCCGAAGGCGGCCTTGCCCTCGGAGCGGGCCGCGCCAAAGGCGGTCTCCATCTCGTCACGCGACTTGGCGAGCTTCATGCCTCGCCCGCCGCCACCGGCTGTGGCCTTGATGATGACCGGATAGCCAATTTCTTCGCCGACCTTATAGGCCTCGGCCAGCGTCGGCACGCCGCCATCCGAGCCGGGCACGCATGGCACGCCAAGCTTTTTCATCGTGTCCTTGGCCGTGATCTTGTCGCCCATGACGCGGATATGTTCTGCCGTGGGGCCGATGAAGGTGATCTCGTGATCCTCGAGCGCCTGCACGAAATTCGCGTTCTCCGACAGGAAGCCGTAGCCCGGATGGATCGCCTCAGCGCCGGTGATTTCGGCTGCCGATATCAGCGCGGCCACGCTCAGATAGCTTTGCGGGCTCGGGGGCGGGCCAATACAGATCGCCTCATCCGCCATGCGCACATGCATGGCATCGGCATCGGCGGTGGAATGAACAGCGACAGAGGCAATGCCCATCTCGCGCGCGGCCCGGATAACGCGAAGGGCGATTTCGCCCCGGTTGGCGATAAGGATTTTGTTGAACATGAGCGCTATTCGATGACCATCAGGGGTGCGCCGAATTCGACGGGGCTGCCGTCTTCGACCAGAATGCGTTTTACCGTGCCAGAGCGTGGCGCGGGAATTTGGTTCATCGTCTTCATCGCCTCGATGATCAGGATGGTCTGACCTTCGCTGACCTTGTCGCCCTGCTGGACGAAGGAGGGGGAGCCGGGCTCAGCCTGCAAATAGCATGTGCCAACCATTGGAGAGGTGACGGCACCGGGTAGCTGTGCGGGGTCTTCCGGGCTATCGGCAGGCGCAGGCGCGGAGGCCGCAGTGACCGGTGCGGCAGGGGCCAATGCGGCCGGGGCAGCTGCCATAGTGGTCACGACAGGTCCCGCGGCCCCGCCTTTCGCCACGCGCACGTCGAGACTGTCATCCGAGCCGTATTCGCGCTTGACGCGCAGCTCGGTCAGATCATTCTCGTTCAGTAGCTCTGCAAGCGCCTTGATAAAGGCGACATCGCTGTCATGCGGCGTCTTGGCCATGCGGGAATACTCCTCACCCTATCACGTCCGGCGGGCCGGATCTTTCATTGCCCACGCTTATAGGTGAAGCAGGGTTGGGAGAAAAGCACGGTTTGCGGGGATTATTCCGGCGGCTTTCGCAGATCGTCGTCCTGCTCCGGCTCCGGGATGGCCTTCGCATCATAGATGCTTTCAGGGACCGCGTCGGGAATGGAGTCGATCACGGCAACCCGCATCTCAACGCGTTTGGGGATCTCAAGCGGCGGTCTGTCCTCCTGCCCGGGGCGTATGTCATCCGCGCGCTCCGCCGCTTTGATGGCGGAGGGTGTTTCCCCATCAGGCGCAGCATTGGTTGGCAAAGGCGGTGTGATAGCAGGAACAGCTTGGTCAGGGGAAGCCGCTTGCCGCGGGCTGTGATTTTGCGCGTTATGCGCGGCCCCAATCAGTTGGTTTGTGAGCATATGAGCTTCCTTTGGTTGGAAGCCCCCACCTGGATGGGGTTTTCCCAGCCAAAACCTAATAGGTTCTTAACATCCCGCTCAGCAATAGGTGCGATTTGACTAAATTGCGCGAGGCCGACACCCGGCCCCGCCAAAGCGCAGCGCTAGCTGCGATTCATCCGGTTATCGATCAGATCATCGACGACTGACGGATCCGCGAGTGTCGAGGTGTCGCCCAATGCGCCATAATCATTCTCTGCAATTTTGCGCAGGATCCGGCGCATGATCTTGCCAGAGCGGGTTTTCGGCAGCCCGGGGGCCCATTGAATGAGGTCGGGCTTGGCGATGGGGCCGATATCTTTGCGGACCCAGACCTCCAGCTCCTTACGCAGCTCCTCCGACGGCTCCTCGCCGCCCATCAGGGTGACATAGGCATAGATGCCCTGGCCCTTGATGTCATGCGGGTAGCCGACCACAGCGCTTTCCGAGACCTTGGGGTGAGCGACCAGCGAGGATTCGACCTCTGCCGTGCCCATCCGGTGGCCTGAGACGTTGATGACATCATCGACCCGGCCCGTGATCCAGTAATAGCCATCCGCGTCGCGTTTGCAGCCGTCCCCGGTGAAGTAATAGCCTTTATAATCGCTGAAATAGGTCTGCATGAAGCGGTCATGGTCGCCGTAAACCGTGCGCATCTGCGCAGGCCAGCTGTCTTTGATGCAAAGCACGCCTTCGGCCTCGGTCTCGGTGATCTCAGCGCCTGTTGTGGGCTCCAGGATGACCGGTTCGATCCCAAAAAACGGTGTCGTGGCAGAGCCGGGTTTGGTCGCCGTCGCACCGGGCAGAGGGGTCAGCAAATGGCCCCCGGTTTCGGTCTGCCACCAGGTGTCGACGATGGGGCAGCGGCCCTTGCCGACGATATCATTGTACCAGTTCCAGGCTTCGGGGTTGATCGGCTCGCCCACCGTGCCCAGCAGCTTGAGCGAGGATAGGTCATAGCCTTCGACAAAACTGTTGCCTTGGCCCATGAGCGCGCGGATGGCGGTGGGGGCCGTGTAGAATTGGTTCACCTTATGCTTCTCGCACACGGCCCAGAAGCGGCCTGCGTCCGGGTAGGTGGGCACGCCTTCGAACATCACCGTGGTCGCCCCGTTGGCGAGCGGCCCGTAGACAATATAGCTGTGGCCGGTGACCCAGCCGACGTCAGCGGTGCACCAGAACACGTCGCCCTCATGATAGTCGAACGTGTATTGGTGGGTCATCGAGGCATAAACGATGTAGCCCCCGGTGGTGTGGACCACGCCTTTCGGCATGCCGGTAGAGCCGGAGGTATAGAGGATGAACAGCGGGTCCTCGGCGGCCATTTCCTCGGGCGGGCAATCG
>CAYLVP010000020.1:0-48757 GCA_964387155.1 uncultured Rhodobacterales bacterium
CTGGCATCGAAGTGGACCGGAAAGTTCTGGCCGACCTGGCCGTGAATGAGCCCGCTGCGTTTGCCGCAGTTGTCGAAAAAGCGAAAGCCGCGCTTCCAGCGTAAGCCCAGCTCAGTTTTGAACTAAGAAAAGCCCCGCGAAAGCGGGGCTTTTCTTATTGGGATGTCTGGGTGCGCCTGCTCCGTAAGTGTGCTGCGGCATGGCGGAATTGGGCGCTCCGCATATCTGCGCTGCGTGATGCTGGCGCGCCCTCTCCCAAACGCGAATTACGAAATTTCGGCGGAGCCCAACGAGACGTTGAATTGAAGGCACCAGATGTAGACTTCGTTGAAGTCATCGACATTGACGGATGGCGGAACGACATACACCTGAACGCCGGTCAGATTTTGCAGTTTGCCCAGGTCAGTGGCAGGGGCGTATTCGCCATCTTTGCCCAAACCGACGCGCGGATCCGGTGCACCATCCAGGCTGAAATCAGAATCGAGAATGACGACAGCACCACCGTCGGCGGTCTTTACGATCTGAACACCACCGGTTGTGATGTGGTCATTCGCGCCCGTGAAGGAGCCTGATGAGATCGCGCTATGGCCGTCAGCCAGAACAGGGCTGAAGCTGAGCGTTGCGGCGGTGATGGCAATAAGGGCAGTCGAGAAAAGTTTCATTTCTTGGTCCTTTTGAGATTAAGGCGGCTAAGCCGCTTCGGGTTCGATAAATCTCCTATGACATTAGGAACTGAATAGTTCCAAACACCATTTCGTGATTGGGTACTAATCTGTACCCTACTCGGAGAATGCCGATATGATCGCGATATGGCAAGACCAAGAGAGTTCGACATAGAAGAGGCTGCGCTGCGTGCGATGGCGGTGTTCTGGGAACATGGCTATGACGCGACAACGACGGAGCAATTGCTAAACGGCATGCGGCTCACACGCGGCAGCCTCTACAAAGCGTTTGGAGACAAGAAGGCGCTCTTTCTCAGAGCGCTCGATCTCTATGACGCGCAAGAGGTGGACAAGGCGGTTACGGTGCTAACGCAATCCGGTCTTGATGGGGCCGAAAGGATCATGGCGCTTTTCAACTCGATCACAGCGGCTGTGCAATCTGGTGATCGCATGGGATGCCTTCTGTGTTCAACGCTGTCCGGCCTGTCGGCAAATGACCCCGAGATTGCCCCGAAGCTTCAGGCATCCACCGCAAAAATGCACCAAGCCTTCGACACGGCCCTGAAAGACAGCCATGTGGCTGAGTTTCCCGCCTCATATGCACGGCTTCTGATGACACAATATGTGGGCCTCAGGGTGCTCTCGCGGACCAGTGTCGCGGCGGAGGTCATTCATGAGAGCGTGGACGCCATCGAAGCGCTGCTGCGACCTTGAACAATCCCTCATTTGCATAATCCGATACGTCCTGATCCGTCGGCACGAGCTGCCGATGACCGGCATTTGCGCTGCCGAACCGAAGCCGCCCTCTATCCGATCGGACGACTGAGGTGGCACAACAAAAAAGGCCGCCCCCTGTGAGCGGCCTTTTTCAGTGTCTGCGCGCGGCTTCTTATTCGGCCGGGTAACCGTGGGCGCGGTACCATGCCCGCACCTCCTCGCGTTCCTGTTCCGATTGATGCTCGATACGGGCCTTTTCGGCCTCTGCAAGCATCGCACGTTCGCGCAGCTGCTCGATGGTCTGTGCCACCTTATTCCATTCGTCATTCACCATGGTCGCCGCGCCGTCAAAATGGCGGCGCGCCACCCAGAACCCGATCAGGGCAGAGGCCGACATGGCCCCCAGCAGGATGAAAAATTGCAAAATGAGCGAACTGGTCACTGGTCAACTCCTGCTTTCTTAAACACGTCAAACTCTACGCGGCGGTCAAGCGCGTCATCGGTGGCATCACCTTCGGTCAAAGGCGCACGGGCGCCAAAGCCCAGCGGTTCAAAGCGCGCCGTGTCGAGCCCAAGCCCTGCGAGCGCGGCCACGGTATTGTCCGCACGTTTCCAGCTGAGCGAGAGGTTGATGAAGTCCGATCCGCTGCTGTCGGAATGGCCCGCGACATGGATCACGGCGTCGGGGCAATCCTGCGCCAGCTCTCCCAACCTGCGCAGGCCGGGCAGGGCGTCGGTGTCGACCGTGGCGCTGCCGATACGGAAATGGATCATCTTGCCCTCGGCCAATCGCTGCAAACGCTCGACGCAGCTGGGGCCTTGCACCTCAACGATCTTGATCGGCGGAACATCAGTGGCAATTTCGGGCAGACTGTCTGGCAGGGCCGAGATCAATTCAGCTTTGACTGGCGCAATCACATCCGGTGCCGCCAGGTCCCTCTGCGCGCGGGCGATTGCCTGGTCCAGCGGTGTTTCTGCTGATGGGTCTTCCGCGGCTTCAAGCGATGTTTGCGGCTCTGCTACGAGATAGGGGGCTGAGGGGGCCACCGTCACCGTCTTGGCCGTGTCCGCCGATGTTGTGAGTGATGCCTGCTGCGCTTGCGGGCGCGTGGCCTCAAGCCCCGCCCATGCGACCGCCCCAACGACGACAAAGGCAGTCGCGGCGGTCAGCATCGTTGACATGGCACGGCCACTCAACGATCCCGGGTGCGGCAAGCTCCCACGCAACGGCATGTCATGTCCCCCAGAACTGGCGGCATATCAAGACGCCGCCGACCCGATTAAAAATGAGCCCGCAAACCACCGCGACATGCGGATCACCATGATGCAGATTATGGCGATATCGGGCGGCAGACCCTCGGGGTAGGTCTACGCCCCGTATCTTGGGGGTGAAAGGCCAGATTATGGCCGATTTTGCGTTTTTCGGACGGCGTGACTCGAAAGACTCACTTTTCTTCCGAGCTGCTGAAATCATTGAATTTTCCGAAAGTCCCAAAATTCGACACAGATTCGCGCGAGTCTAAAGCTGAGTCTCTGCGTGCCAATTTGGCCTGCTGTCGCGCGTGGCTTGCACTTGTGCGCGGTGGGATGTAGCACCTCACCAACCGCATTTCGGAGGCCGTCATGGACGATCTTAAGGCAAAATACCTCGGACAGATTTCGGATGCCGCCGACGAGGCCGCGCTGGAAGATATCCGTGTGACCGCCTTGGGCAAGAAGGGCGAGATCAGCCTCAAGATGCGCGAATTGGGCAAGATGAGCCCTGAGGAGCGTCAGGTGGCAGGCCCCGCGCTGAATGCGCTGAAAAACGAGGTCAATTCCGCGATTGCCGCCAAGAAAGAGGCGCTGTCTGACGCGGCGCTCAATGAGCGGCTGAAGACTGAATGGCTGGACGTGACGCTGCCGGGGCGCGGCAGGCCGGCGGGCAGCATCCATCCGATCAGTCAGGTCACAGAAGAGGTCACTGCGATCTTCGCCGACCTGGGCTTTGCCGTGGCCGAAGGGCCGCAGGTGGAGGATGACTGGCACAATTTCGACGCGCTCAACATTCCGAGCCATCACCCGGCACGTGGCGAGATGGACACTTTCTATATGCACCGTGACGAGGGCGACAACCGCCCGCCACATGTGCTGCGCACGCATACGTCACCGGTGCAAATCCGCTCAATGCTGGGGCAGGGCGCGCCGATCCGTGTGATCTGCCCGGGCCGGGTATACCGCGCCGATTACGACCAGACGCATACCCCGATGTTTCATCAGGTCGAGGGCTTGGCCATCGGCAAGGATATCTCGATGGCGAATCTGAAATGGGTGCTGGAAGAGTTTGTCAAAGCCTTCTTCGAGGTCGATGGCGTCGAGCTGCGCTTCCGGGCGTCACATTTCCCGTTTACCGAACCTTCTGCAGAAGTCGATATTCGCTGTTCCTGGGACAATGGCCAGTTGAAAGTGGGTGAAGGCGACGATTGGCTGGAAATCCTCGGGTCCGGCATGGTGCACCCGAAAGTGCTTGAGGCAGGCGGGATTGATCCGAGCCAGTGGCAGGGATTTGCCTTCGGGATGGGCATCGACCGGATTGCCATGCTAAAATACGGAATCCCTGATTTGCGCGCGTTTTTTGACAGCGATCTGCGTTGGCTGCGCCATTACGGTTTTGCCGCGTTGGATCAACCGGATCTCGCCGCAGGCCTCAGCCGCTAAGGCCCTGGTTCGCGGCAAGCTCGCGGCAGGCCTGATAAATGGCAAAATCCTCCGCCCAATGGGTCTTGAGCGCTGCATGCGCAGCCGCGCTTAGCTTCGGCAAGGGCGTGGGGGAGGCATGGCGTATTGGCGGCTCCGGCGTCTCCCACTCTGGCAGGCCCAGCCGTTCCATCACCTGTGGAAGCTTTGAATCCAGATCGGCGGTCTCCACGCACATCACAATTTGATTGCGGCTGCGCCTGACGGTCTGCGCGTCGTTCAAGATAGCACTCATGGGGTTGTTGATATGCGCGATGGAGCCAAAGGCGAAGAGGGCGGCGGACCTGTCGCGCGCGTCATCGGAGGTAAGGGCGAGGGCAAGCTCCTCCGCGCTCTTGAACCAAAGAAAGGCCGTGGCCTCTGCCGTGGACCAGTCCGACTGATAGGTGGGTCGCCCCTGCCGCAACCGGGAATAGAAGGCGGAGACAAACCGCTCTGCGGGGTCGCGGAAGGTGAAGGCAAGCTCCCGGTCCGCGCCAAAACTGTCGAGCGTGTTCATCAATGTCGCATTGTGGCGCAGGACCTGAATGGGCCGCGACCATCTGGCCCGGTTTTGCCGCAGGATTGACCTCAGGAAGGTGCCGCCGGTCTTGCCGATGTGAAGCAGGCAGAGATGTGGGGCAGGGGGCATGCGGGACGCGCCTATGGGGTAAATACCCCAAGACTGCCCCTTCACCGCAGCTTTGGCAAGCGCATGCGCCGCTAGTCGAACGTCCGGCAGACCGGCTTGAACAGGCCGTTGCAGCTAAAATCTGCTATGTTGACTTGGTTAACATGTACGGAGTTCGGGTCGCTGTCCCCGGCCAGGATCGCGATGCCGACAGCGGCGACCAGCGCAACCATTGCGGGGCGGAAAAGGGTCGACATAATTTCAGAAATGAACGTTGACATATCAGGGTACTCACTAAGCCTGCCCTAGTTATGTCACATTCCGACCGCAATTGTGACTGGAAAGTGGCAAATTTCGGGAAACAGTCTGTTGAAAGAAGCGGCAACACCGCCGGAGCTCCTGTGCTCACCCCTTTTATCCAAAGCGCTGATGCGGTAGGCCTCGCGCTGACTTGAACTGCGCTGAATTAAGGCACCGAGATGAAATTCACCCTATCCTGGCTCAAGGACCATCTTGAGACCGCCGCATCCGTGGATGAGATCGTTTACGCCCTGACCGACCTTGGGCTGGAAGTGGAAGACGTGGTTAATCCCGTCGACCGTTTGAAGCCATTTACCATCGGCAAAGTGCAAAGCGCTCAAAAACATCCCGACGCGGACAAGTTGAAGGTCTGCCAGGTGCTGACCGATGAGGGCGAGACCCAGATCATCTGCGGCGCGCCCAATGCGCGCGAAGGCATCACCGTGGTCATCGCCAAGCCCGGCGTCTACGTGCCTGGCATCGACACCACCATTGGGGTCGGCAAAATCCGCGGGATCGAAAGCTACGGCATGATGTGCTCGGAGCGGGAGATGGAGCTGAGCGAAGAGCATGAAGGCATCATCGAGCTGCCCTCGGGCGAGGTGGGCGAGAGCTTCGCCGACTGGCTGGCCGCCAATGATCCCGCGAAGGTCGACCCGATGATCGAGATTGCGATCACGCCAAACCGCCCCGACGCGTTGGGCGTGCGGGGCATAGCGCGTGATCTGGCCGCGCGCGGGCTTGGGACGATGAAGGCGCGCGACACCGATCCGGTTCCGGGCAGCTTTGCCTGCCCCATCACTGTGACCATCGCGGATGATGCGCTGGAAACCGGGGCCTGCCCGGTCTTCTATGGCCGTCTGATCAAAGGTGTGAAGAACGGCCCCTCGCCCGACTGGTTGCAGAACGCCTTGAAGGCCATCGGGCTGCGGCCGATTTCAACGCTCGTCGATATCACCAACTTCTTCACGTATGACCGTAACCGCCCGCTCCATGTCTTTGACGCGGGGAAGGTGAAAGGCGACTTGCGGGTGCATTTGTCCCGAGGCGGGGAAACGCTCGTCGCACTTGATGACAAGGAATACACGCTTGAACCGGGCATGACCGTGATTTCGGACGAGAATGGCGTGGAAAGCCTGGGCGGCATCATGGGCGGTGTGGCCTCTGGCTGCACGGAAGAGACTGTGGATGTGTTCCTTGAGGCGGCCTTCTTTGATCCGATCCGCACCGCACATACGGGGCGCAAGCTCAACATCAATTCTGATGCGCGCTACCGGTTTGAGCGGGGCATAGACCCTGAATGGACCCCGCATGGGATAGAACATGCGACCCGCATGATCCTTGATCTATGTGGCGGCGACGCGTCGGAGATGGTTGTTGCAGGCGCGATGCCGGACCATTCCCGTGCCTACCGGCTGGACACGGACCGCGTGCAATCTCTCGTCGGTATGGACATCGCGGCAGAGACGCAGCGCAACACGTTAGCGGCGCTGGGCTTCGTCCTCGATGGAGATATGGCGCAGGTCCCCTCCTGGCGGCCCGACGTGCAGGGCGAGGCCGATCTGGTTGAAGAGGTCGCGCGCATTGCATCGCTGACCAAGCTGGAAGGCAAGCCGATGGCGCGCGCCCATGCGGGCGTGCCAAAGCCGATCCTGACGCCGATGCAAAAGCGCGAGCAAGCCGTGCGCCGCACCATCGCCGCCTTGGGCTATAATGAATGCGTGACCTATTCCTTCATCGACGCCGCTGCGGCGGCCATGTTTGGCGGTGGTGGAGATGCCAGCATGCTCGAAAACCCGATCAGCTCGGAGATGAGCCATATGCGCCCGTCGCTGCTGCCGGGCTTGCTGCAGGCCGCCGCGCGCAATCAGGCGCGGGGCTTTGCCGATATGGCCCTGTTCGAAGTGGGTCCCGCCTTTCACGGTGGCGAGCCGGAAGAACAGCACGTTCAGGCCTGTGGGCTTATGATTGGCCATACCGGCCCGAAAGACGTGCATGGCAGCCGCCGCGGCGTCGATGTCTTTGACGTAAAGGCCGACGCCGAAGCCGCGCTTGCTGCCATGGGCGCACCTGCCAAGGCGCAGATCATGCGTAGCGGCGAAGGTTGGTGGCATCCGGGGCGCCATGGCCAGATTTGCCTCGGCCCCAAAAAGGTGCTTGGCACATTTGGCGAGGTGCACCCGAAGGTGCTGGCGGCGATGGACATTAAAGGCCCGGCCATGGCTTTCACGCTCTGGCCTGCCGAAGTGCCCTTCCCGAAAGCCAAAAGCGCCGCACGCAGCGCGCTGGAGCTGCGCGATCTGCAAGCGGTGGAGCGGGACTTCGCCTTTGTGGTCGACGCCGATGTCGAGGCACTGGCGCTGGTCAACGCGGCGGCGGGCAGCGACAAGGCTATGATCGAAGAGGTGCGTGTCTTTGACGAGTTCATCGGGGGAAGTCTGGGCGAGGGCAAGAAATCTCTTGCTCTTTCAGTACGCATCCAGCCAACCGAGAAGACTTTGACGGATGACGAAATCGAGGCGTTGGGTGCCAAGATCATCGAGAAAGTCACAAAAGCCACCGGCGGCACGCTGCGGTAACAGCCGCCGCCCTCTTGAAAGGATGCTGAGATATGACGCTGAAAGTCTACCTCTCTGGAGAGATCCACACCGATTGGCGGGAGCAGATCATAACGGCCTCCGCAGGGCTTGATGTGGCCTTTGACAGCCCTGTCACCGACCATGCGGCGTCTGACGATTGCGGCGTGGCGATCCTTGGGGCCGAAGATCAGAAATATTGGCACGATCACAAAGGTGCCATGGTCAACGCGATCCGCACCCGAAAGGGCATCAGCGATGCAGATGTGGTCGTCGTGCGCTTCGGCGAAAAATACAAGCAATGGAACGCGGCGTTTGACGCGGGCTATGCAGCGGCCTTGGGCAAGTCACTGATCATTGTGCACGGCGACGATCATCAGCATGCCCTGAAAGAGGTAGACGCCGCAGCCCTCGCCGTCACTGAGGACCCGGCCAAGGTCGCCGACATCCTGCGCTATGTCTTGACCGGCAAGCTGCCCTGACCGGAGCCGGTCTTGTACCAGCGCAGCGGCTTTGTATCACTGCGCGCCAGCACACCTTTGGCTTCAAGATCAAGCTGGACCGATTTGGCCCACCAGCCTGACGTCTTCCCCTCAGGGAAGAGGGACGGCGATAGATGCGGAAAGACGGCGTCCTTGATCTCTTTCGCCGTCATTCCCGGCGGCTGACCTGCCATGACCGTCAACATGGCCGCGCGCATATTCTCATATTTCACGCGATCCACACGGGTCACATGGCCTGGAACATTGACGTTTTCGATCTCGATCTTGGTGTCTGCCATGGCCCTGAGGCTAAGGCAGACATGGTTTTTCTGGCAAGCGTCAGTCGCGCGGCGGAACAACGAGCCCTTTTTGAACTGCCGGGCGCGAAACGAAACGGTCCAGATAGGCCACAAGGTTCTTGTGGTCGTCCCAGCCCAACACGTCTTTCGCGCCATAGAAATCAAGCGCGCGCAGCCATGGCGCAATGGCGATATCCGCGATGGAATACGATCCGGCGATCCAGTCTTTGCCCTCGAGCTCTTTTTCCAAAACAGCCAGAAGCCGCTTGCCCTCGGCGATGTAGCGCTCCTGCGGGCGCTTATCTTCCCACTCGGAGCCTGCGAATTTCCAGAAAAAGCCCAGCTGACCAAGCATTGGGCCCAACCCCCCCATCTGGAACATCAGCCATTGCGTAATCTGGGCGCGCTCGCTTGCGGTTTTGCCGCCAAGCTTGCCGGTCTTATCGGCCAAATACAGCAAGATCGCCCCGGATTCGAACAGGGCCACCGGCGCGCCATCCGGCCCGTTCGGGTCGATGATCGCAGGAATTTTGTTGTTCGGGTTCAGCGCAAGGAATTCAGAGCTTTTCACATCGGCATCGGACAAGGTGACTTTATGGGCCTCGTAGGGCACCCCCATCTCCTCCAAAGCAATTGAGACTTTGACCCCGTTGGGCGTCGGAAACGAATAAAGCTGGAGCACCGTTGGGTCGGCGGCTGGCCATTTCGCATTGATTGGATGGTCCGTGATATTGGTCATGTGGGAAAGCCTTTGGATATTTCCCCTTTAAGATAGTCGGAAACAATAGAGAAAAAAGTCGCATAACTGTTTAATAATCTGTTAACCAATCTGCGCGAGCGCACCGACAGGAAAGTCGGGTGCCGCGTCTGGTAACCAAAGGGACGACGAATGCTAAACGAATTTAAAGACTTCATTGCCAAGGGCAACGTCATGGACATGGCTGTTGGTATCATCATCGGTGCGGCCTTCACCGCTATCGTAACCTCGCTGGTCGATGACCTGATCAACCCTCTGATCGGTATCTTCATGGGTGGCGTTGACTTCGGCGGCATGGAGGCCAGCGTTGGCGACGCCGTGTTCACATACGGTAACTTCATCATGGCGCTGATCAACTTCCTGATCATCGCCTGGGTCGTTTTCCTGCTGGTGAAAATGGTCAACCGCGTCAAAGACGCCTCAACCACCGAAGAAGAAGCTGAGGAAGAGCCAGCAGGCCCAACTCAGGAAGAGCTTCTGGCCGAAATCCGCGATGCCCTGAAAGCCCGCGCATAAGTCATTTGCGATACACAGCTTAGAAGGCCCGCCGTGATAGGCGGGCCTTTTGCGTTTCTCGAAGAGCCTCAGCCCAGCAAAAACCGCAGCCCGTAAAGCGTGGCGACCCCTGCCAACATCGCGCCCACGACGCCCTTGGTGAGATAGCCCACGCTCAGCGTTGCAATGGCCGCAGCCAGCCGGGCCGGGTCCGGTGTCCCACCGGTGGCGTCTGGCCATAGAACGAGCGGCGCAACGAGCCCCGGCAGGATCGCCACGGGCGTGTAGCGCAGGTAGCGCAACACCCAGGCCGGCATCTTGCGATCGCCAATCAGGCCAAGAAATGAGAAGCGGATCAGAAAGGTGCCTAGGCCCATCACCCCGATGATCAGCCAGATTTGTGCGTCGGTGTAAGTCATGCCATGCGCCTCTCGATCTCGGCACCCGTGGCCATGGCCAACACAGCCGCAATCAGCAACCCAAGATTGAGCGGCACCCAAACCAGCGCCAGCGAGGCTACGATAGATACGGCGGCGGCGGCAATATGCGCGGGGGTCCTCAATGCTGGCCCAACCATCGCCAGGAAGGCAATCGGCAGGATGAAATCAAGGCTGTACTCCGCAGGGATGGCGTCGCCGACGATTGCGCCCAGATAGGTGAAGAAGAACCAAAGCGGGCAGATCGGGGTGGAGACCCCGGCGAAATAAGCGATCTTCTGCGTCAGGGTCAGCTCAGGCTTTGCTTCATATTCCGCTTGCGCCATGGCGTAGCTTTGATCCACCAGAAAATAGGCCACGATCAGCCGCTTGCCCAAGCTCAACCCGCCCAGATGCGGCGTAATCGCAGCGGAATACATCGCCATGCGCAGATTGACCGCAAGCGCTGAGGCCAGGACCACGAGGACCGGCGCGTTTTCCGACATGAATTGCAGGGCGGCAAATTGTGAGGCACCCGCCACCACCAGCATGGAAAACGCCATGACCTGGCTCAGTGGCAAACCCGCCTCGGTAGCGACCACGCCAAAGAGCATCGCGAACGGGATCACCACGATCACGAAGGGCAAGGCCTCAAGCAAGCCGCGCCAGTAGATTGATTTCGGTGTGGCCCCTTCCATCTGCCCGTCCTATGCTCCTCTTTGGGTCGCAAGGGACCCCAGAGCCGGGGGGAGGTCAAATGCCAAATTGTGATGCACCCTATCGAATCGCCCCCTCCCCGGATGGCGAGGGGCTGACGCGCGGTGTCAGCGGCATTGATCACACCGGTAAGCAGCAGAATATCCGCGTGGTGGAAGAGCGCCCGCTGACCATTTTCCTCAACGCCCGCGAGATCGTGACCGCCATGACGATTGGCGACTATCCCGACTATCTGGCGCTGGGCTTTCTGCGCAATCAGGCCATGCTGAGCGATACGGATGAGGTCACCGGCGTCGAGTATGACGAAGAGCTTGGTGTCGTCGTGGTGCGCACGGCCACCCAGACCGATCACGAGGAAAAACTCGCCAAGAAGACCCGTACCTCGGGCTGCGCGGTGGGCACGGTGTTCGGGGATATGATGGAGGAACTGGATGGCCTGACGCTGCCTGCCGCCCGGATCAGGACCTCTGACCTTTATGCGCTTGCGGCAAAAATCAACACCACCGACAGCCTCTACCTGACAGCAGGGGCGATCCATGGCACGGTATTGTGCGAAGGCCCGCAGCCGCTGGTCTATATGGAAGATGTTGGCCGCCACAACGCCGTCGATAAGGTCGCAGGCTGGATGTATGCCAATAGCGTCGGCGCGGCTGATAAGACACTCTACACGACGGGTAGGCTGACCTCTGAGATGGTGATGAAATGCGCGCTGATGGGCATCCCCGCGCTTGCCTCGCGCTCCGGCTTCACGGCCTGGGGGGTGGAGCTGGCGCGCTCGGTCGGTCTCACGCTGATCGGGCGAATGCGCGGCCAACGGTTCATCTGCCTGGCCGGTGAGGATCGCCTGATCTGGGATGCCGACCCGACAAAGATTGTCGATGAGCCGCGCAAGTCCCGCATGAAAAGCGCGACATGATCGCCTTGTGGCTTCAAGAACGCCTTCTCCGAAGGGCCCGCTAGATGCAGCAGCCGGCAGGTGTCATATTGGCAGGCGGTCAGTCGCGACGCATGGGAGGCGGCGACAAGGGATTGCTGCCTCTGGGCGGCAAGCGGCTGCTTGACCATGTGATTGACCGGCTGGAGCCGCAAGTCTGTGACCTCGCGCTGAATGCCAATGGCGATCCCACCCGGTTTGCGACGCCCCTCCCGGTCGTTTCGGACAGTATCGGCGGGTTTGCCGGGCCATTGGCGGGGGTGCTGGCCGGTCTCGATTGGGCCGCAGAGCGAGGCCACAGCCATATTGTCACCGCTGCCGCCGACACACCGTTTTTCCCTTGCGATCTGGTGCCGCGGCTGCTGCGCGCAGCCGAAACCGCCCCCATCGCCCTGGCTGCCACGCCCGACCCCGAACGCGGCATGGCGCGTCATCCAACTTTCGGGCTTTGGCCTGTGGCGCTGCGCGACGATCTGCGCGCCGCCTTGCAAGAAGGCCTGCGTAAGGTTGTGCAATGGACCGACCGGCATGGCACGGCAGTGGCACATTTCAGCGCCGACCCGTTTGATCCGTTCTTCAACGTCAACACACCCGAGGATATGGCCCGTGCGGAGGCGCTTTTGGCATGAATGTCTTCGGTGTCGTCGGCTGGAAGAATTCGGGCAAGACCGGCCTGATGGAACGGCTCGTGGCGGAATTTGTGGCGCGCGGGTGCAGCGTCTCGACCCTCAAACATGCCCATCACAGCTTTGACGTGGACCGCCCGGGCAAGGACAGCGACCGGCATCGCAGCGCGGGCGCGCAGCAGGTTTTGCTGTCTTCGGCCAACCGCTGGGCCTTGATGAGTGAGCTGCGCGGCGCGCCCGAGCCCCCCTTGGCGGAGCTGCTCACAAAGCTCTCCCCTGTCGATCTGGTGCTGATCGAGGGATATAAGCGCGACACCCACCCCAAGATCGAGGCGCATCGCCATGAAACCGGCCAGCCTTTGATTGCACCGGGCGATGACACGATCCGCGCCGTGGCCAGCAATGCGGCGCCCGAAGGCCTGTCCGTGCCCGTGCTTGACCTCAATGACACTAAGGGCATTGCTGACTTCATCGCCGCTGAGCTGGGGTTATGAGCCTCTTTGACACCTATATCATGGTCGATTGGACGGGCGGCAAAGACACCGGCCCCAAGCCGCGTAAAGATGCGATCTGGGTCTCACTTGTGCGGGGGCGCGAAACGCTGCCGCCGGTCTACCTGCGCAACCGCGCCGTGGCCGAGACATGGTTGACCCAAACGCTGACGGCGGAACGGGGTGCCGGGCGGCGCGTCTGCGCAGGCTTCGACTTCGCATTTGGCTACCCGAGAGGGTTTGCGCAGGCGCTCACCGGCTCGGATGATCCGCTGACGCTTTGGGATTGGTTCGAGGCCCGCGTTGAGGATGACGCCGAGGCGGGCAGCAATCGCTGCGAGGTGGCCAGCCGCATCAACGGCCTTTTCCCGGGCATCGGGCCTTTCTGGGGCAATCCCTATCCGGGCCGGGAGTTTGAGCATTTGCCGCGCAAAGGCTCCGAGCGGACCTGCGATCTTTTCCCCGAACGCCGCGCCGTGGAAGACCGCGCGACGGGCAGTTTTGCGTGCTGGCAATTGTCAGGCGCAGGGGCCGTCGGCTCGCAGGTGATCACCGGGCTGCCGGTTCTGTCTCGGCTGCGCCGCCACTTTGGCGCGGATGTTGCCGTCTGGCCGTTCGAGCCCCTGACCGCCCCCATTGCCCTTGTCGAGATATGGCCTTCCCTGATCTCAAAATCCATTGCCCGACACCAAAGCCGCGACGAGATCAAGGATGCCGCACAGGTCCGCGTGTTGGCCGAGGTCATGGCCCGTCTGGATAGCGACGGCGTATTGGCAGAGATTCTGGCCGATGCCCAAGGCCAAGACGGCGAGGGCTGGATATTTGGTGTGGGGCATGAGGAGCTGCTGAGCGCGGCAGCAGGGCCTCGCGCGCCAGCGGCGCCCGCGCGGCTGCCCAATGATTGCTTCGCCCTGCCCGCCGGGGTGGCTTGGACGCCCGTGGACACCGCGCTGGCCTCGCTGCGCCGGGCTTTGACGTCAGTGGTCGGAATAGAAAAGCTGCCGGTGCACAAGGCGGCTGGCAGGGTGTTGGCAGGCGATGCGTTTGCGAAACGGGCCAACCCGCCCGCGCCTAACTCGGCTATTGATGGATATGGCTTCGCCTTCGATCATATGGCGGACGCGATGCCGGTGATCGCGGGCCGTGCGGCGGCGGGTGCGGTTTTGCGTGAGGCGGTCCCTGCGGGCAAGGCGGTGCGCATCCTGACCGGGGCGGTCTTGCCCGAAGGCGTTGATACCGTTGTCATGCAAGAGGAATGCGAGCTTGATGAAGGCACGGTCCGCTTCACTGCGCGGGTGAAGCCGGGCCAGAACACCCGGGCCGCCGGTGAAGATGTCCATGCGGGTGAGTGCGCGCTTAAGGCGGGCCATCTGTTGCGCCCGCAAGATCTTGCCTTGCTCACAGCGCTCGGTCTTGCTGAGGTCGATGTCTTTTCGCCGCTGCGCGTCGGGGTGCTGTCCACCGGGGACGAGCTGATTGAGCCCGATGAGGACGCGCCCGCAGATCGCACCTTTGATGCCAATCGCCCGATGTTGCTGAGCCTTGCGCAGGGTTGGGGCTACACGGCGGTTGATCTGGGCCATGTGCGCGATGATCGCGATGCGTTGCGGGCCCGGTTGCAGGAAGGTGCCGGGCAATGCGATGTGATCCTGACCTCGGGCGGCGCATCTGCCGGTGATGAGGATCACGTCTCCGCCCTGTTGCGGGAGGAGGGGGCGCTGTCCCATTGGCGGATCGCGATCAAGCCGGGCCGTCCGCTTGCGCTTGCGATGTTTGACGGGGTGCCGGTTTTTGGCCTGCCTGGCAATCCGGTGGCAGCTTTCGTCTGCGGCCTGATCTTCGCGCGGCCCGCCCTGTCCCTATTGGCCGGCATGGGCTGGACCGAGCCACAAGGATTTGCGCTGCCTGCGGGGTTCTCCAAATCGAAAAAACAGGGCCGACGTGAATTCCTGCGCGCGCGTATCGGGGAAGATGGCAGGGCGGAGGTGTTCCACTCGGAAGGGTCAGGCCGGATTTCCGGCCTCAGTTGGGCGGATGGTTTGGTTGAATTGCCTGACGAGGCGATGGAGATCACGCCCGGCGACCCCGTGCGCTACATTCCGTTCGCCAGTTTTGGGCTGTGAGCTGAAGAAGCGGGCCTGCCGCCAAAGTGAGGCCTAGTCAAACGTCCCGGCAACCCGGCCCAGAAGCATAAAGGCGCGGGCGGTGCGGGTGTTTGACATGCGGATTATGTCATCATCGCTGGCATGTTCCGCGAATTTCGCGAAGGTTTTGTCGAACTGGCGCAAGAAGTGGTGGACCGCATCACGAAATACGGGATCGGCGCGGGTGCGCCCGGCTGCCAAAGCAAGCGCAGAGCGGTCATGGATTCCCCCGATCCCAGAGATTTCCGCGCCGCGTTGGCCTTCCGCAAACTTACGCCACAGCGCGGGCCGGGACCGGTCGGGGCGCAGATCGTCCATATAGACGCCGTCTTGGCTCAACAGCGTCAGCACATCCTGGCTGGCGCGCACCAGCCGCCCGCTGGATGGATCAGACAGCGCCCGCCGCAATTGGGCAAAACCGGCCGAGTCGTTTTCGTTTTCAGGGAAATTCAGGGCTCCGATGAAATCATCGACAGACAATACCGGGGTCAGAGCCTCGGGCGGCGTGCCCAACGCCAAGGCGGGCTGGGCGTCGACCTCTGGCACAGACGGTTGCAGCAGGGCGGGTTGCGCAGGCGCATCATGGGTCAGGCGGCGCTCCCGCGTGCTGACGAAGACGGCCATTGCGGCCTCCGTCTGTTTCTGGCTCGCAGCGATCTGATCGAGCTTGCGCTCTACGGAGGGCTGTAGCGCGGCAGGGGTCGCATGGGCCTGCGCCTGGGCCACATAGGCGTTGCGCATAGCCTCAATGGAGGCCTGCAGCCGCGCGCTTTCGGCGCGCATAAGCCGCCCTGTTTTGACCACGGACGCACCGATCCAGATCAGTGCAATGGGCAAGAACACGGCGAGGGCCGTCAGGATTGAGGCGCTGGTTGTGGTTTCGCCCTGGGTGGGTCGCAGCACCAGGAAATAGATTGCGACACCTGCCAGCCAAAGCGCGCAAAGCAACAGCGCAATGATCTCTGCCGCCCCGAAAGCGGGTTCCTGTGGCTCTACGAATGGGCGTACCTCGGGCGCAGTGTCAAGCTGGCCTGCGGGTTTTGTCGCGGGAAGTTGGCCACCTGATGCGTGGCCCTGATCGTTCTGATTGCTCATGTCGCAGTCCCCACCCTATTGGGTCCTCTGGCCTCAGACGTATTTGATTTCCACCACTTCATAGTCTTTGGTCCCGCCCGGCGTGCGGACCTCGACGCTGTCGCCCTCTTCCTTGCCGATGAGCGCGCGGGCGAGCGGCGAAGAGATGTTCAGCAGCCCGTTTTGGATACTGGCCTCCTGCTCGCCCACAATCTGGTAGGTCTTTTCTTCCTCTGTCTCCTCGTCGACCAGGGTGACGGTTGCGCCAAACTTGATGGCGCCAGACAGCTTTGCCGGGTCGATGACCTGGGCCAGCCCGATCATGCCTTCGAGCTCTTTAATGCGGCCCTCGATGAAGGATTGCTTCTCTTTGGCGGAGTGGTACTCCGCGTTTTCCGACAAGTCACCATGCTCACGCGCCTCGGCAATCGCCTTGATGATGGCGGGGCGCTCTTCGACTTTCAGTTGTTTCAACTCGGCGTCGAGGGCTTTGAAGCCCGCGGGGGTCATCGGAATCTTGTCCATAACGTCAACTATATCTTTCTTGGGCGACACAACGGCGCGTTTAAATCACTTCACCCCTTGGGGTGTCCAATTGCAATAGGGCCGGGCGGCGGGGGATTGCCTACCAGCTTTTGGAGACGCCGACCTCTGCGCGTCCCGTCAGGCTAAAGCCTGGTTTCGGCGTCGCCTCGGGCCGGGGTTCGGGCTTGATCGGCTCCCCATCTACCCCGCAGGCGGCAAGAAACAGGACCGCTATGATCATCATATGTTTCATCCCAGGATCCCTTTCCATCGTTTGACCTGCGCGCGGACCTGGGCCGGGGCGGTGCCGCCATAGCTGGTGCGCGAGTTGACCGAATTATGCACGCCCAGCACGTCGAAAACACCCTCGGTGATGCGCGGCTCGACCGCTTGCATGTCTGCTAGGGTCAGGTCAGGCAGGTCACAGCCTTTGTCTTCGGCGATTTTCACCAGCGCGCCCGTCACATGATGGGCGTCGCGGAAAGGCATATCAAGGGTGCGCACCAGCCAATCCGCCAAATCAGTGGCTGTGGAAAACCCACTGGCGGCGGCGGCCTCGAGATTGGCCACATTGGCGGTCATGTCCGACACCATCCCGGTCATCGCGGCAAGCGCCAGCATCAGGGTGTCGGCGGCATCAAAGACCTGTTCTTTGTCTTCCTGCATATCCTTGGAATAGGTGAGCGGCAGACCCTTCATGACGATCATCAACGCGGCATTGGCCCCAAAGATCCGTGCGACCTTGGCGCGGATCAGCTCGGCCGCGTCGGGGTTCTTTTTCTGCGGCATGATGGAGGAGCCGGTGGAGAACCGGTCGCTGAGCGCGACAAACCGGAATTGCGCCGAGGACCAGATTACCAGCTCTTCGGCGAAGCGGCTCAGATGCATGGCGCAAATCGAAGCGGCGGAGAGGAACTCCAGCGCGAAATCCCGGTCGGCAACCGCGTCAAGCGAGTTTGCCGCTGGGCGGTCGAAGCCCAAAGCCTGTGCCGTCGCATCCCGATCAATGTTGAAGCTGGTTCCGGCCAAGGCAGCCGCGCCGAGTGGGCTTTCGTTCATCCGCGCGCGGGCATCACGGAAGCGGGAGGCATCGCGGCCCAGCATCTCGACATAGGCCATCATATGGTGGCCCCAGGTCACAGGCTGGGCGGTCTGCAAATGGGTGAAGCCGGGCATGACCCAGTCCGCGCCCGCTTCGGCCTGTGAGAGGAAGGCCTTTTGCAGCGCCTCTATACCGGTGATCGCCGCATCAATCTGGTCGCGGACCCAGAGCTTGAAATCGGTTGCTACCTGATCGTTGCGCGAGCGCGCCGTATGCAACCGGCCTGCGGGCTCGCCCACGATGTCTTTGAGCCGCGCTTCGACATTCATGTGAATATCCTCAAGCGCGGGTTGGAATTCAAACTTTCCGCTATCGATCTCTGACAAGACCGTGAGCAGGCCTTCCCGGATGGCCTCAGCGTCGTTATCGGTAAGAATGCCTTGTGCGGCCAACATGGCGGCATGGGCGCGGGAGCCGTCAATATCCTGCTTTGCCATCCGCTGGTCGAACGAGATCGAGGCATTGATTGCCTCCATGATCGCGTCAGGCCCGGCGGCAAAGCGCCCGCCCCACATGGCATTGGATTTTGCGTCGGTCATAGTCTGGCTGGCCTTGTTGGAGAGCGTCACATGCGTCTTTTTCGGACCCTCGTCCTATACGCGGGGCTGGCCCTGATGGGCAACCCCGCCGCCGCCGATGTCGGGCGGCTCATTGCGCTTGCAGAAGGCGAGCTTGGCCGCATTCAGTTCCACAGCACGCCCCGCCCCGTAACCGCGCCGGGGTTTCTGGACGCGAACGGGGCTGAAACCACGCTTAAGGCCTATCATGGAAAATATATCTTGCTTAATTTCTGGGCCCTGTGGTGCGCGCCTTGCGTCAAGGAAATGCCCGCTTTGAATGCGTTGGATGGTGCGGTGGAGGACAATTTCGAGGTGATCACGCTGGCCACCGGCCGCAATGCGCGCCCGGCAGTTGATACGTTTTTCGAGGACAAGCAGCTGGACAACCTGCCCAAGCTGTTTGACCCGCGTATGGCCGTCGCCCGCGAAATCGGGGCGCTGGGCCTGCCGGTGACGTTGTTTATCGACCCGCAGGGGCGCGAAGTGGCCCGCGCCACGGGAGATTTTCATTGGGACAGCGCGGCCTCGGTCCGGCTGATCGAGGCCTGGGTGTCGGGCGGCTGACCTGGCGGAGCGCCTGCGGCGCGCCGGATGCTTTTGGGTTCCTGGGGAGCTTTGCTCCCCGCCACGCGGGCGACCCCTCAGGATATTTCGTGAACAGTGATGATCAGCCCTTGGCCCGCACCTTTTGCAACAGCGGCATCAGTTGGCCCATATCCGGGCCGTGATCCATCCCGGTGAGCGCTTTTCTGAGCGGCATGAAGAGCGCGCGTCCCTTGCGGCCGGTGGCCTCTTTCACGGCTTTCGTCCAGTCAGACCATGTCTGTGCATCAAATGGCGTCGCGGGCAGCAGGGTGAGGGCTTCGGCAACGAAATCCGCATCCTCGGCATCAATCACAGGATCCGCCCCGTCCCGGCAGAGCAGCCACCAGCTTTCGATATCTTTGCGGGTGGTGATATTTTCGCGGGCAACGGTCCAGAAAGCCTCTTGCCTGTCAGCCGGGATCGAAAGCGCATCGAGATCGGCCGCTACGTCTGCGCGGTCCAGGCCATGCAGATGTTTGGCGGTGAGCGGGTAGAGGTCGTCCACGTCAAACTTGGTGGGGGCCGATCCGAAACGCGCGAGATCGAACCCCTCGACCAGTTCATCGATGGAGCTGCGCAGCTCGACCGGGTCAGAAGAGCCAAGACGCGCCATATGGGACAGGAGGGCCAGGGGCTCAACACCGCTTTCCCGCAGATCCCGCAGGGCGAGCGTGCCAAGGCGCTTTGACAGCGCCTCCCCCTGAGGGCCGGTAAGCAGGGAATGGTGCGCGAAGGCGGGGACCGTCCCGCCCAATGCCTCAATGATCTGGATTTGCGTGGCGGTATTCGTGACATGATCAGAGCCGCGCACGACATGGGTGATGCCCATATCGGTGTCATCCACCACGGAGGCGATTGTATAAAGCACTTGCCCGTCACCGCGGATCAGGACCGGGTCCGACACCGAGGCCGCATCAATCGAGATATCGCCCAGGATGCCATCGGCCCATGCAATGCGCGCGCGGTCGAGCTTGAAGCGCCAGACGCCAGAGCCGCGTTCGGCACGCAGCGCATCTTTTTCAGCCTCGGGCAAGTCAAGGGCCGCGCGGTCATAGACCGGTGGTTTGCCCATGTTGAGCTGCTTCTTGCGCTTGAGGTCCAGCTCGGTCGGCGTTTCGAACGCCTCGTAAAGCCGCCCGATCTCGCGCAGCCTGTCAGCGGCCTGCGCATATTGGTCGAGCCGGGAGGATTGGGTTTCAATCCGGTCCCAGGTGATCCCCAGCCAGTCCAGGTCCTGCTTGATCGCGTCGGCATATTCGGGTTTCGACCGCTCCGGGTCGGTATCGTCGAGCCGCAGGATGAACTGCCCCCCCGCCTTCCTGGCGATCAGGAAGTTGAACAGCGCGGTGCGCAGGTTGCCCACATGCAGATAGCCGGTGGGCGAGGGGGCGAAGCGGGTGACGGTCATGGAATGGGTCCTTCGGAGGGCTTGCGCGGGGTGAAGCACAGTCGGGCATGAGAGTCCATATCCCGGCATGTGCACCGCCCTGTTCACGCATGTTTTATACCCGTGACCATCTGGCGCGCTATAGTTGTAGGTATTCAAATCCACAGGGAGACTTCAAATGCCTTTGACCCTTTCACGCCGCGCAGCGCTGAGCATGGGAGCGGCCCTGCCGCTTGCTGCACCCGCCTTGCTGACCGCCACCTCCGCCCGGGCCGATGGCCATGCCAAGGCGGGGCCGGGCCTGTCCAAGTTTCGCCGCGCCCAACTGGGCGATTTTGAGGTCACCACCCTGCTTGCAGGCACTCGGACCGTCGAGGGCCCGCAGAACATTTTTGGCATGAATGTCGATGCGGAGACCTTCAAGGCGGCGTCTGATGAGGCCTTCCTTCCGGTCGATGCCGCGCAGTTTTTCTTCACGCCCACGGTGGTCAACACCGGCTCTGAGGTGATTTTGTTCGACACCGGGCTGAGCCCTGACAGCATCACCTCTGCCCTGGGCGCTGCCGGCTACGCGCCCGGTGACATCACCCATGTGGTGATCACCCATATGCATGGCGACCATGTGGGCGGCCTGATGGGCGAGGCCGGCGAAACCTTTGAGGGCGCGGCCTATATCACCGGTGCTGCGGAGCATAACCACTGGTCAGGTGCCGGTGGCGACACGTTTGACGGCAAAGTGGCCCCGCTGAATGACAAGCTGACCTTTGTGGATGACGGCGCGTCGATTGCGTCGGGCGTGACGGCCATGGCGGCCTTTGGGCACACGCCGGGGCATATGACTTACATGCTGGAATCCGGTGGCAAGCAGCTGCTGCTCATGGCGGATATGGCCAACCATTATGTGTGGTCGCTGGGCTATCCCGACTGGGAAGTGAAATTCGACATGGACAAGGCTGCGGCTGCGGCGACGCGTCGCCGGGTGCTGGGCATGTTGGCTGCGGATCGGATCCCAATGGTGGGTTACCACATGCCGTGGCCCGGCATGGGCTACGTCACCACCAAAGGCGACGGGTTCGAATATGTGCCAGTGAGCTACCAGATGATGCTTTAAAGCTTGCCGGCGGCGGCCAGCCGGTCCCAGGCGTAGCTGACATAAGCGCCGCGGAAGGAATGGCCGCCTTCGAACAGGCAGAACTCAAGCAGATTGCCAGCCGCATTGCGCTGGTTGAGGCAGTCAAACATCGGCGCGCTGGACGGCTCTGGCGCGCCGAAGCCCCCAAATTCCGTATACATCGCAAGACTGTCGGCAACTGCGCCCTGATGGGTGTCGGCAATGCGCCGGCCGGTCAGGGGCACCGTTGGGTCAGCGTCGCCGTGAATATGGATGATATTGGCCACGGGCTGCGCGCAGCTGGCAGGCGGCTCCAGCCAGAAAGTCCCGGAGATCGGGGCGAAACCTGCAAAGAGGTCAGGCCGCGCACAAGCCGCGTTCCAGACCATCATGCCGCCTGCGCTGAACCCGGACAGCAACAATCGATCTGTATCGATGGCGAACCGCGTGGAGGCATCGGTTATGACGGCGTCAAGGTAGTCGAACTCGACGCTGCCATCGGCCTCCTTGTTGCGGGGCGCGTTGGGCAACACCCAGTCGTCCCGGGCTGATTTCAGGGCGATTACGGCCAGCCCCTTGTCGGACATGGCCTTGAGGAACCCCTTGTTGCGCATCATGCCGCGCGCCGATCCGCGATAACCATGCGCCCAGACAATCGCCCCGACCTTGGTGGCCCCGTCGTGACCCTCTGGCATGGAGATGCGGTAATGACGGTCGCCAAGTTCGCAATCCGTGTCCGGCCCGCAGGCGAGCGCAGGACTGGCGAGGAGGGCGATCGCGAGGGCAAGAATGGCGTGCATGAGTGGGCTCCGGGATTTCACGATTGAACGGAAGCTAACGCCGCGCCTTCCAGTTGCAATTCACAAATGCGGGACCGTCATAGCCTCGCGGCGCAGCAAGCGAAGGTGCCGACCTTTCGCTTAAACTGTGGGGTCTGTGGCCGTAAATCGCAAAGCAAGACCGGCGCAGGTTGGCGATGCTTCAAGCGACGTTACGGCGCTTGGTGCGGCTTTCAATATCCTTACGGATAGTCGGCTACCGCTTTGTTCCAGAAGCTATGCCTTAGCGACTCTAGGTCTTTTCGCTCCCGTCGGGATTATTGCCCCTGAACTTAACTGGAGCGAAAAAAATGAGTTTGAGAATTGCCCTCGCCTCGCTTGCTGCGGCCGCATCTGCGGCTTCGGCCAATGCGGCATCGATCACGCTGGACGGCTTATCGACGCCGATCGAATACAATGCGGAAATTAGGAAAGCACCTGGTCCCGTCGCCTCTGGCATGGGCAACACCGTCGCATCTGGCCAAAAGTGGTCCGGCGGTTTGGGATTTGGGTCCGGGATCGAGGATGATTTCCTTGCTTGGTGTTTTGACCTTATCCACCCGGTAGGACTTGGCAAAACCTATGAGTACGAATTGGTGGAGCGGCCGTATTCCAACAGCTATCTGCTCTCCGGTGCCAAGCATCGCGTCTCTCAACTGTTCAATGCAAACTATGCTCAGTTGGACGCCACCGATTCCGTTCAAGCGGCCGCGTTTCAACTGGCTGTTTGGGAGGTCGCAAATGACGATGACTTCAACATTGCTACGGGTCCCTTTCAAGCAGGCGGCCTCGGACGCAATTCGGGCGCGATCACATCAACGGCTCAGTCTTTCCTGAGCGGAAGCGAAAGCTTCAGCGGTCCTTTTACTTGGAAAACGGCGTTCCTGGAAACCCGCGAAGCCTCTGCGACGCAGAACCTTGTGACTGCAATCCATCAAACCACAATCCCTCCGGTACCTCTGCCAGCGGGCGGCTTGCTCCTCATGAGTGGGCTCTGCGCAATTGCTGTGTGCAGACGCTTTTCGATTTAGGGCCAGATCGTCCCTGTCAGAGTGGTACGCCCGCGACCCGACCTCTGGTCGCGGGAGCTCTATGCGGCTGAAATCGAAGCTGGAAGTTCTAGCTTTCATCCCGCCAGCGGTTGACGATCGGGTAGCGGCGGTCGAGCCAGAAGGCGCGGGGGGTGAGGCGCGCGCCGGGGGCAGATTGGAAGCGTTTGTATTCGCTGATGTAGATCAGGTGTTCGATCTTCTTGACGACTTCGCGCGGATGGCCTGCTGCGACGACTTCGGCCACAGATTGTTCTTTATCGACGAGCCTGTCGAGGATGTCATCAAGCACCTCATAGGGCGGCAGGCTGTCCTCGTCCTTCTGATCGGGGCGCAGCTCGGCCGAGGGCGGCTTGTCGATGATGCGCTCCGGGATCACCTCGCCCGCAGGCGCGGCCATCCAAGGGCGGTGATTGGCGTTGCGCCAGCGGCAGGTCTCGAACACCCGCATCTTGTAGAGGTCCTTGATCGGGTTATAGCCGCCCGACATGTCGCCATAGATCGTGGCGTAGCCGACCGCGACCTCGGATTTGTTGCCGGTGGTCAAGAGCATCTCGCCAAACTTGTTGGAAAGCGCCATCAGCATAAGCCCGCGCAGGCGGGACTGGATATTTTCTTCCGTGACGTCGGGCGCGGTCCCAGCCATCAACGGCGCCAGAGCTTCGGTGACAGCTGCGCGCGGGCCCCCAATCGGAACCGTGTCAATTCGCGCGCCGAGCGCCTTGGCGCAGGCTTGTGCATCCTCAAGCGAATGCGCGGAGGTGTACTCTGACGGCAGCATGACGCAGCGCACATTCTCTGGGCCAAGCGCGTCGCACGCGATGGTGGCCACCAATGCGCTGTCGATCCCGCCCGACATGCCCAGCAGCACCTTCTTAAAGCCGGTCTTGCCCATGTAGTCGCGTAAGGACTCGACCATCATGCGGTAATCGAGCTCCCACTCATCGGGCAGCACGGCCTTCTCGCCAGTCACAGCGCGCCAGCCCTGATCGGTCGCTTTGAAATCGATGTGGGTCACAGCCTCGTCAAAGGCGGGCAGCTGCAGCGCCAGCTCGCCGCCCGGGTTCAACACGAAAGAGCAGCCGTCAAACACTTGATCATCCTGCCCGCCGACCATGTTGAGATAGACCAGCGGCAGACCGGTCTCGACCACGCGGGCGACCATGTGGTTCATCCGCACGTCATGTTTGTCGCGGAAATAGGGCGAGCCGTTGGGGACCAGCAAAATCTCCGCCCCGCTTTCCGCAAGGGTTTCAGAGACATCTTCGTGCCACGCATCCTCGCAAATGGGGGTGCCAATGCGCAAAGGGTCGATGGCATAGGGACCCCGCACCGGGCCGCGCTCGTAGACGCGCTTTTCGTCGAAGACGTTGAAATTGGGAAGCTCGTGTTTCAGAACGCGGGTCGCGACCTCGCCGCTCTTCAGGATAGAGTAGGCGTTGAACAGCCGGTCATCCTGCATGACAGGGTGACCAATGCCGATGGCGGGGCCGTCCGCGCAGTCCCGCGCAAGCGCGTCAACCATGCGGGTCGCATGTTCAGTGAAGGCGGGCTTCATTGCCAAATCCTGGATTTGATAGCCAGTCATGAACATCTCTGGCAGCGCCAACATCTGCGCCCCGGCCTTTCTGGCCTCTTCCCAAGCCTGCTTTGCCTTGGCGCTGTTTCCCGCAAAATCGCCGACGGTTGGGTTCAGCTGGGCGATTGTGAGGCGAAAATCATGGGTCATGTGTGTCTTTCACGTCGGTTTGATCATCTTCTAGCAGACAAGACCCCGAGGGGAAGGGCTACCGGTTGTCACATGAGGTAGGCTCGCTTAGGCTCTTCGCAAAAAAGAGCGACACTGAATGTGGGAGATCACTCCGTGTATTTGAAATGGACAGGTATTTGCGTTTTGGCGGCTGGTTTGGCCGCCCCGGCCTTTGCGCAGGAAAACGCGACGAAGCAATATGACGATGGTGGTGTTTACACGGGCGCTTTCAAAGAGGGCAAACGACACGGTCAGGGCACGTTTACGCTGCCCAATGGCTACGAATATTCCGGCAATTGGGTCGATGGCGAGATCAAGGGCCAGGGCACGGCCCGCTTCCCCAACGGCTCGCTTTATGAGGGCCAGTTCGAGGCTGGCAAACCGGACGGGTTCGGAAAGATCATTTTCGCCGATGGCGGGACCTATGAGGGTGACTGGTCGGATGGCAAGATCGACGGCCGCGGCATCGCGACCTATGCCAATGGCACCACCTATGAGGGGGAGTTCCGCAACGCCCAACATCACGGCACCGGGCTGATGGTCAGCCCCAATGGTTATCGCTACGAGGGCCAGTGGGTTGCAGGTGTCAAGGAAGGCACCGGCAAGATCAGCTACCCCGATGGCGCGACCTATGAGGGCCAGATGGTTGCCGGCAAGCGCGAGGGTGAGGGCACGTTGGTGATGACCGACGGGCTGACCTATGCGGGCCAGTGGAAGGACGGCCAGATCGACGGGACCGGCACGCTGACCCAATCCAATGGCGATGTGTATGAGGGCAATTTCGTTGCCGGCGCACGGCAGGGGGAAGGCAAGCTGACCTATGCCAATGGTGACGTCTATGAAGGCACGTTTGAAAGCGACACCCGGCAAGGCCAGGGCAGCCTGCGTCGGGCCGATGGCTTCTCTTACACAGGGTCCTGGGTGAATGGGCGGATCGAGGGCGAAGGCTCTGTCACCTACCCGGATGGCTCGGTCTATGTGGGTGAGCTGAAAAATGATCTGGCGGATGGCACTGGCAAGATGACCTATCCAGACGGCGCCACCTATGAGGGCGGCTGGGTCGCTGGTGTGAACGAGGGCCAGGCCGTCGCGGTCTTTGCAAATGGGTTGGTCTACGAGGGCGGGTTCGTGAACGCCAAGTTCGAAGGGCAGGGCAAGATGACCTACCCCGACGGCTACATTTATGAAGGCGACTGGGTCGCGGGCAAGCAACAGGGCAATGGCAAAGCCACCTATGCCGATGGTTCGGTCTATGAAGGCGCATTCGCGGATGGCCAACGCGCGGGCCAGGGCACGCTGACGCGGCCTGACGGGTTCACCTATGTGGGCCAGTGGGTCGATGGCCAGATCGAGGGTACGGGCGTGGCCACCTATGAAACCGGCGATGTTTATGAGGGCGAATTCCTCGCAGGCAAACGGTCCGGGCAAGGCACCATGCGCTACGCCGATGGCGAGGTCACCACCGGTGAGTGGGAAGATGGCCGCCTGACCGAGATCGAGGAAACCGGGGCCTCTAACGAGGGCTCATCCAACTAAATTGGCCTAGACTGGCTCGCCCGCATCCAGCCGGGCCAGCCAGTCTGTAGCCTCGCTGAGCACCGTCTCTTTCCGGTCTTCGCCCATGCGGTCCCAGGTGCGGTACATGTTGCCCATGCGCGGGTTCTTTGCGAACCGTTCCCTGTGGCGCAGTAGGAAATCCCAGTAGAGCAGGTTGAACGGGCAGGCGTCCGGGCCGGTCTTGTCCTCCACCTTGTAGGCGCAGTTTTTGCAGTAATCCGACATCCGGTCGATATATGCGCCGGACGAGACATATGGCTTGGAGCCCACGATCCCCCCATCAGCCCATTGGCTCATCCCGATCACATTCGGAGCCTCGACCCATTCATAGGCATCCGCGTAAACCGCGAGATACCATTCATGCACCTGTTGCGGGTCAAGCCCTGCGATCAGGGCGAAATTGCCGGTCACCATCAGACGTTGAATGTGGTGCGCATAGGCTTCGTCCCGGGTCTGCCCCACGGCCTTTGAGATGCAGTTCATCTTCGTCTCGCCACCCCAATAGGCTGCGGGCAGCTTGCGGTCATGGCGCAGCGTGTTGCGGCTGGTGTAGTCAGGGCCTTCCAGAAAATAGATGCCGCGCATGTATTCGCGCCAGCCGATGATCTGGCGGATAAACCCCTCGACCGCGTTGATGGGCGCGTGTCCGTCCTTGTAGGCTTGCTCCACCTGCTGGCAGACCTCCAGCGGGTCAAGAAGCCCGGCATTGATGTAGAAACTGATAATGGAGTGGTAGAGGAACGGCTCCTCATTCATCATCGCGTCCTGATAGTCACCGAAATGCGGCAGGGCATAGGTGATCCAGCGGGTGAGCTGCCGCTTGGCCTGCTCTGCATCCGTGGCGAACCAGAACGGGCGGAGCGTTCCGAAGTTGTTGCCAAACTGTGCCTCCACCAAATCCAGAACCTCTTCCACGACCGCGTCAGGCGTGAATTGCATGGGGCCGGTATAGTTGATCGATTTCGGCGCGCCTTTGCGGTTGTCATGGTCAAAGTTCCATTTGCTCTCGACCGGCTTGTCGCCATCCATCAAAAGACCGGTCTTGCGGCGCATGTCGCGGTAGAACCATTCCATACGCAGCTCTTTGCGGCCATCGGCCCAGGTCTCAAACTCTTTATGGGAGGCGATGAAGCGGGTGTCCTGCAATTGCGTGACGCTGACTGGACAATCATTCAAAGCCTCAATCAGCCGCCATTCGCCGGGCTCGGTGGCAATGACTTCTTTTGCCCCGTGTTGTTCGGCCCGGCGGATCAGCTCACCGGTGATGGATCCTGTATTCTTTGGGTCATCAAGCTTCGTGTAGCTGACCTGCCATCCGTCCTTTTCCAACGCGGCAGCAAATTTGCGCATGGCTGCAAAGATGAAGGCAATCTTCTTGGGGTGGTGAGGCACATAAGAGGCCTCGTCCGCAACCTCCGCCATAACGACAACGTCACTCTGCTTATCGGCCGCGCGTAGCGCGGACAATTCGGGGCTCAGCTGGTCGCCCAGCACCAAGACGAGCTTCACCATGGTATGGCCGTCCCTGCATAGTCAAAGAACCGGCCCGTATCGGCAGTGCTGAGCCCGTCCATCACCGCGATCAAGTTCTGCGCGGCCTCGGTGGCGGGGACAGTTTTGTGCGCGCCTGCGTAATTTGCGGTGAAGGGTGTCTCGACCGTTCCGGGATGCAGCGCGACGCAAATGGCCTGCTTGTGGGTACGCTTTAGTTCAATCGCGGCCCCATGGATCAGTTGGTTCAAAGCCGCTTTAGACGCGCGGTAACTGTGCCAGCCGCCGATCTGGTTGTCGCCAATGCTGCCCACCCGGGCCGAAAGAGCGGCAAACACCGCCCTGCGGTCACGCGGCAGGACAGGCAGCGCGTGTTTCAAAATCAGCGCCGGGCCCATGGCGTTGACCATGAATTGCTGGGTCAGGGCCTCTGGCGTCAGGGCTTTCACCGTTTTCTCTGGCTCTCCGCCAGCGGTCAGGGAGCCGGTGGCCACGAAAATCGTGTCGAACGTGCCCGCCAGCCCCGCGAAAGCCCGCGCAATGCTGGCCTCATCTGTCACGTCCAGCCCATCCTCGCTACGGGACAAGGCGACGACCTCGCCCCCTAATGCGCCTGCCAGGGCCGCCCCAATGCCGCCCGAGGCGCCAATAATCAGATGTCTGCTCATCCTCGCCCAGATATGGCCCGCACCCGGACAGTCAAACGAAAGGGGTTTTCTTTTGCATCGCCGCGCGTAATATGCCGCTCATGAACACGGTCCAGCATACGCGTCTAGGCGCCCTACTGCTTCTTAGCCTGCGCTGAGCGTGCCTTCCGGCGCGTGCCGCTCAGTGCAGACCAGCGCCGGACCCCTCCAAAGACCAGCTAAGAGACCAAACCAATGACCGACAAGAACCGCGTTGTCATCTTTGACACAACCTTGCGCGACGGGGAGCAATCGCCCGGCGCAACCATGAGCCATGACGAGAAGCTGGAAATTGCCGGGCTTCTCGACGATATGGGCGTCGATATCATTGAGGCGGGTTTTCCCATCGCCTCCGAAGGTGATTTCGAGGCTGTGAGCGAGATTGCTCGCCGGGCGAACAGGGCTGTGATCTGCGGGCTGGCCCGCGCAAATTTCAGGGATATCGACCGCTGTTGGGAGGCCGTGCGCCACGCCAAGGCCCCGCGCATTCACACGTTCATCGGCACCTCCCCGCTGCACCGCGCCATTCCGAACCTGAGCCGGGATGAAATGGCCGAGAAGATCCACGAAACCGTCAGCCACGCCCGCAACCTGTGCGACAATGTGCAATGGTCACCGATGGATGCGACCCGGACGGAGTGGGACTATCTCTGCCGCGTGGTCGAGATCGCGATCAAGGCGGGGGCCACAACGATCAACATCCCTGATACCGTGGGTTACACCGCGCCCAATGAAAGCGCCGATCTTATTCGCCGTCTGATCGCCGAGGTGCCCGGGGCCGAAGAGGTCGTGTTTGCCACCCATTGTCACAATGATCTGGGCATGGCCACGGCAAATTCCCTCGCCGCGGTCGAAGGCGGCGCGCGCCAGATTGAGTGTACGATCAACGGGCTGGGCGAGCGTGCTGGCAACACCGCTTTGGAAGAGGTGGTGATGGCCATGAAAGTACGCCACGATATCATCCCCTTCACCACCGGCATCGACACGACCAAACTGATGAACATCTCCCGCCGGGTGGCGGCGGTCTCAGGCTTTGCGGTGCAGTTCAACAAAGCCATCGTGGGCAAAAACGCCTTCGCGCATGAAAGTGGCATCCATCAGGACGGCATGCTGAAAAACGCGGAAACATTCGAGATCATGCGCCCCGAGGATGTTGGCCTGACCGAGACCAATCTGGTTTTGGGCAAGCATTCGGGCCGCGCGGCATTACGCTCCAAGCTGGCCGATCTGGGATATGATCTGGGCGACAACCAATTGAAGGATGTCTTCGTGCGGTTCAAGGCGTTGGCCGACCAGAAGAAGGAAGTCTATGACGAGGACCTCATCGCGCTGATGCAGGTGGGCTCGGATGTTGAGGACCGGATCAAGCTGAAAGCGCTGAAGGTCTCCTGCGGTATGGATCTGGAGAAGCGCGCGGAGATGGTCTTGTCGATTGACGGTGAGGAGCTGACAACCTCGCAGGTTGGCGACGGGCCGGTGGATGCAGCCTTCAACGCGATCAAGGCGCTGTTCGCGCATCACGCCCGCCTGCAGCTCTATCAGGTGAGCGCGGTCACCGAAGGCACGGATGCGCAGGCCACGGTGTCGGTGCGCCTGGAGGAAGAGGGCAAGATCGCCACGGGCCAATCGGCCGATGTGGACACAGTGGTGGCCTCGGTCCGCGCCTATGTTGATGCGCTGAACCGGCTGTTGGTGCGCCGCGAGAAAACCGGCGGCGATACGCCTGAAGTGTCCTATAAGGACGCGGGCTAGAGCGGCAACAGCAGCAGGAAGCGCTTGAACGGTTGGCGCTTCCTGACGCAAATAAGAGGCAGTCTTAATTTGGAGTGCTTTTTATGCTGAAATACATAGCAACAGTCTTTTTTGTCCTCATCACCCTGTCACCCGCGCAGGCCGCAACGGTCATCTATGATGACGGAAATTTTGGCGGTAGCTTTAACGGTGACGACCTGGGGACTTTGCAAATCGGACAGAGTCTTGTGCGCGGGTCGAATGACGGCACGTGCCTTCCGCTTGCCTTTGGCGGCGGCATCGATTGCGTGGAAAGCACGGCGAATGACGACCTTCAATCTGGATTCACCTTTGATATTGCGGCGGGCAGCCGCCTTGACTCCATTATAATTTCTGCGGGCGGTTTTGGGCCGGCCTCACTGCGCACGACTTTCCGGATCGATTTCCCGCTCGTTCCGGTTTTCGACAGCAATGGCCAACAAGTCACCCGTGACTTCCCACTTTTCATTGATGGCCTGACCATCGGTGAGAGCGACCAGTTGCTCACCGAGGGAAACGTGTTTTTCCTGTTTCCGGAGGCAAAACCTGAGATCCCCTTTGCCGGTCCTGCGGCGTTCGACGTCTCGATCTTTTCGGGAAATTCGGACGCACCGGGCCGGTTTGGCGTGCAATGGGAAATGACCTTGACTGTTGCCCCGGCCGCGGTGCCTTTGCCTGCCGGGATGCTGTTTTTGTTGACCGGTATCGGCGCGCTTGCCTGGCGCAAATCGCGAGCCGCAGATGGGTTGGCAGCTTAATCAAATTGGGCGCGCGCCCCGCGCGCACAGCTTTTCTGGGCGCTTCTGGCTGACGTGAGCCCGCTCATGTGGGGTCCCAGCCTTGGGTCTGCGTCGGAGCCTCCGGCGGGGATATTTTTGGAACAATGATGCTTACGGGAATATGGGGCTCAGCTGATCTGCGGCGTCCGACGTCCCGAAGGGGGTGTTGACGATGAAAAGGCCCGATCCGATCATTCGGTGGCCGTCGCGCACGGGTGGGAAGCTGACCTCATGGCGCAGCGTGTTTGGCAGGGCGGCGCTTTCGAGCTTGCCGAGCATCGGCGCATGGGCCCCTGAGCTCAGGATCGGGTACCACAGCGCGATGACGCCCACATTCCATTTGCGATGGAGCTTCAAGATCTGTGTCGGGATGATTTCATAGTCTGATTTCACCTCATAGCTGGGGTCGATAAGCACGAGACCCCGGCGCGGCTCCGGCGGGGCAACTTTATGGGCCATGCTGAAGCCATCCTCGTGATGGCATTTTGCCTTATGCTTCATGACCTCGCAGAGAGCTGCGTATTCGGCGGGGTGCAGTTCGGCCAAATGCAGCCGGTCGCCCTTCCTTAACAGCGTAGAGGCCAGTAGCGGGGAGCCGGGATAGGCATCAGGCCCATATGTGGCGCGGATATCGGCCAGAGCGCGCGCATAGGGGTGGGTTGCAGGCAGTTTCGCCTGCAGCGTCCGAATGCCGGCAGCGGCCTCGCCGGTTTTGACGGCCTCGGGCGAGTCGAGCTGGTATAGACCACGGCCCGCATGTGTTTCCAGATAGCTCAGCGCTTTGGGTTTGCGGGTCAGGTAGTCCAGCATCGCGGCCAGGAGCGCGTGTTTGTGCACATCGGCCGGATTGCCCGCGTGGTAAATATGTTGGTATGACAGCATGGACACAGCTCTAGCCCAACAGCCTTACGCGGAATAGCGCCATTTGCCGTCCGGCTGCCCTTTAACCTGCCCACGCGCTTTTCTATAAGGGCAGCCTAACACCGGGTGGGCAATGAGTCGCCTGGCCGAATTTGTTGCGAGCAGGAAGCTTCCCCATGTCCATTCTCTCCGGTCTGTTTTCGTCCGATATGGCGATCGATCTCGGCACCGCGAACACGCTTGTCTACGTGAAGGGGCGGGGCGTCGTGCTGAACGAGCCATCGGTCGTGGCTTATCACACCAAGGCGGGCCGCAAGGAAGTGCTGGCCGTGGGTGAGGACGCCAAGCTGATGCTGGGCCGTACGCCGGGCTCTATCGAGGCCATCCGGCCGATGCGCGAAGGGGTGATTGCGGATTTTGACACGGCGGAAGAGATGATCAAGCACTTCATCCGCAAAGTGCATAAACGGTCAACCTTCACCAAGCCCAAGATCATCGTCTGCGTGCCGCATGGGGCGACCCCCGTCGAGAAGCGCGCGATCCGGCAATCCGTGCTGGGTGCTGGTGCGCGCAAGGCGGGGCTGATCGCGGAACCCATCGCTGCGGCCATCGGGGCAGGCATGCCGATCACGGATCCCACCGGCAACATGGTGGTCGATATCGGCGGCGGGACGACCGAGGTGGCGGTGCTGTCGCTGGGCGACATTGTCTATGCCCGCTCTGTGCGCGTGGGCGGTGACCGGATGGATGAGGCGCTTGTCAGCTATTTGCGGCGTCACCACAACATTCTGGTCGGTGAAAGCACAGCGGAACGGATCAAGACCTCTATCGGGACGGCGCGAATGCCGGATGACGGGCGTGGCGCGTCGATGCAAATCCGCGGCCGGGACCTTTTGAACGGCGTGCCGAAAGAGACCGAGATCAATCAGGCGCAAGTGGCCGAAGCGCTGGCCGAGCCCGTGCAGGCCATTTGCGAAGCGGTGATGACCGCATTAGAGGCCACGCCACCTGATCTGGCCGCCGATATCGTGGATCGCGGCGTCATGCTGACGGGGGGCGGGGCGCTGTTGGGCGAGCTTGACCTGGCGCTGCGCGAGCAGACCGGTCTTGCCATTTCGGTCGCTGATGAAAGTCTGAACTGCGTGGCTTTGGGGACCGGCAAGGCGCTTGAATATGAAAAGCAGCTGCGCCATGTGATCGACTACGAAAGCTGAAGCGGAAAAGTTGATCGCGCGCCCCTCTTCTGGGGAAAGATGATATCCTCTAAGCTCCGCCCGCAAAGCTGGGAATGTTCTTGTGGCACGAGACCGATACGCACAGGAAGAATATGGCCGCCCCGTCAGACGCGTTCTGATCGGGGTTTTGGTTGTTGCGCTTTTGGCGACTTTCGGCATCTGGCGCGTCGACAACCCGCGAGTTGAACGGTTCCGGGCCGCCATGGTGGACAAGATAGTGCCTTCCTTCGACTGGGCGCTGGTGCCGGTGACGCGGGTAACGCGCATGGTGGAGGACTTTCAGTCATACGCCAGAATTTACGAGCAAAACCAAGAGCTTCGTCGAGAGCTGCAGCAAATGAAATCCTGGCAGGAGGCGGCAATTCAGCTGGGTCAGGAAAACGCACGGCTGTTGGATTTGAACAAGGTCCGGCTGAATGCGCAGCTGACCTATGTAACGGGGGTCGTGCTGACCGATAACGGGTCGCCCTTCCGGCGCTCGGTGCTGCTGAATGTAGGTGCGCGGGACGGGATCCGCGACGGCTGGGCGACAATGGATGGTCTGGGTCTGGTCGGTCGAATCTCTGGCGTGGGAGAGCAGACCTCCCGTGTGATCCTGCTGACGGACACCAACAGCCGGGTTCCGGTCACAATCCAGCCCTCGGGCCAGAAGGCGTTGCTGATAGGCGACAACTCCCTGGCCCCGCCTGTCGATATTGCGGATAACCTCGAAGATGTGCGCCCGGGCGACCGGGTGGTCACAAGTGGCGACGGCAAGGTGTTCCCCGCTGATGTTTTGGTAGGCCAGATTGCCCAAGGCCCCAACGGGCGTTTGCGCGTCAAGCTTGCGGCTGATTACGGGCGGCTCGAGTTTTTGCGCGTGTTGCGCAACCCCGAGATGCCGGCGATTGCCTCCACCGGAGAGCTGATCGCGCCTGACGAGGCACCTCTTGCCACGGCGGCGGAGGCCAGCGATGGTTGACCCGCTGACCATGCGACGCTTCCTGTTCCGCTGCCTGTTTGCGGGGCTCTGCGCGCTGATCATTTTTCTCAACATGCTGCCGCTGACCACGCAGCCGCGGATGATCCCGGGGCCCGATCTGCTGTTTTGTCTGACCGCGGCCTGGATCATGCGCCGTCCGCGCTGGGCTCCGGTCGGTCTGATCGTGGTCATGCACGTCATCGCAGACCTGCTGTTCATGCGCCCGCTTGGACTTTGGCCCGCGATCACGCTGCTGGCCTATGAGTACCTGCGCCGTAAGGCGCGCAACACCACCGAGATCACCCCGGTGGTCGAAATCACGATGGTCTCGGCCACCTTTGCGGCCGCCGTCGCGGTCAACGTGATTGTTCTGTTCGTTTTTGCAGTCCCGCAGGCCTCGCTCGCCGGTTTGCTGCTGCATGTGATCGTCACCGCTCTTGCATATCCTTTGGTCATCGGGTTTTCCGTCTTTGTGGCAGGCGTCAGGCGTGCGAAACCAACTGATATTGATGATGAGGGGATCGCGGCATGAGGCGCTCGCCCAAAGATACTGAGGAAAGCGCGGCCATTGTCGGACGGCGCGGGTTGCTGCTGGGCTGTGGTATGTCGCTCTTTGCGGCGGGGCTGGCGACGCGCATGCGGTACCTGCAGGTCAATCAGGCCGATCAGTTCCGGCTGCTGGCCGAAGAAAACCGCATCAACATTCGCCTGCTGCCGCCCGCCCGTGGGCAGATTTTTGACCGCAATGGGCTGCTGATTGCGGGCAACGAGCAAAACTACCGCGTCACAATCCTGCGCGACGAGGTGGATGATCCTGAGAAAGTGCTGCGCGACCTCAGCAGGATCATCCCGCTGACGGCTGAGGATATCGATGAAATCCTTGGAGAGATGGGCAAGCGCTCCCGCCTGGTGCCGATCACTGTGGCCGACCGCCTGAGCTGGGAAGACGTAAGCCAAGTGGCGGTCAACGCGCCCGCGCTGCCCGGGATTACGCCGGAGTTTGGCCTGAGCCGTTTCTATCCGCGCTCGGACGATTACGCGCATATTGTGGGCTATGTCGGGCCGGTGTCCGACTATGATCTCAGCCGGATCGAGAACCCAGACCCGGTGCTGCAAATCCCCAAATTCCAGCTGGGCAAAACCGGCATTGAGAACAAGCTAGAGGCGTCTTTGCGCGGCAAGGCCGGCACCAAACGGATCGAGGTGAACGCCGCAGGCCGCGTCATGCGCGAGCTTGGGCGGGAGGAAGCCACAAAAGGCGACACCGTCCAGCTGACCATCGACACCAGGCTGCAGAATTTCGTGCAAGCCCGGCTTGACGGGGAAAGTGCGGCGACCGTGGTTATGGATGTGGTCACCGGGGATTTGCTGGCCATCGGCTCCGCCCCCGCATTCGATCCCAATAAATTCGTGCGCGGTATCTCCGTCAAAGATTATGCCAGCCTGACCGATAACCAATACCGTCCGCTGGCCAACAAGGCGGTGCAGGGGACATACCCGCCGGGCTCTACCTTCAAAATGGTGACCGCACTTGCGGGCATCGAGGCGGGAGAGATCACGCCAGAAGAGACGATTTATTGCCCCGGCCATCTAGAGGTGGCAGGCCGCAGGTTCCACTGCTGGAAACGCGGCGGGCATGGCAAAATGGACCTGCGGAATTCGATCAAGCAATCCTGCGACGTCTATTATTACGACCTTGCGCAGCGCGTCGGGATTGAACGGATCAGTGCCATGGCGCGCAAGCTTGGGTTGGGCGAGCGGCATGACGTGCCGATGTCTGCCGTGTCGTCAGGGCTGACGCCCACAAAGGCCTGGAAGCAGCAGAACCGGGGCGCGGACTGGGTGATCGGCGACAGCTTGAATGCGGCGATTGGGCAGGGCTTTGTTCTGGCCTCGCCTTTGCAATTGGCGGTGATGACAGCGCGCCTTGCGACGGGCCGCGCGGTGAGCCCGCGCCTGGTGCGCGCCATTGACGAACGGCCACTCGATGTACCCGCAGCCGCAGCGCTTGGTCTGTCTACCTCGTCGCTCAACTATATTCGTGACGGCATGTTCGCTGTCAGCAACGAGCAGCGCGGCACGGGCTTTGGCACCCGGATCGCCGACAAGGCGCTGCGTATGGCGGGCAAAACCGGCACCAGCCAGGTCCGCAACATCACCGCCGCCGAGCGTCGCGCAGGTGTGTTCCGTAACGAGGACCTGCCATGGGAGCGGCGCGACCACGCGCTTTTTGTGGGCTATGCGCCCTTTGACAACCCGCGTTACGCAATTTCGGTCGTGGTGGAGCATGGTGGGGGCGGCTCGACCGCAGCCGCGCCGATTGCCCGCGACGTGATACTGGCCGCTCAGACGGGAGGTATCCCGCCGCTTTCCGCCTATCCAGAGGCGCAGCGCGGTCGCATCCGCACGGCGTTGGAGGAGCTTCCGATTGTCGATCCCGATGACGGGCCGAAACAGGCGCAGGAAGCATGACCTATCTTGCCTATAACCATAAGTCGGTCCCGTCCGGCCCCTCCAAGCTGTTGCACCTCAATTGGGCCATCATTCTGCTGCTCATCGCCATTGCCAGTATCGGATTCATGATGCTGTTCTCGGTCGCGGGCGGGTCCATGACGCCCTGGGCAGAGCCGCAGATGAAACGGTTTGCGATGGGGATGGTGCTGATGCTGGGCATCGCACTGGTCCCTATCTGGTTCCTGCGCAACATTGCGGGCGTGGCCTATGCGATATCGGTGCTGCTCCTTCTTGGGGTGGAGTTTTTTGGCTCCACCGGCATGGGGGCGCAGCGCTGGATCGATCTGGGCTTCATGCGGTTGCAACCGTCCGAGCTGACCAAGATCACGCTCGTCCTTTTCCTAGCCTCCTATTACGACTGGCTGGATGTAAACAAAGTGTCGCGCCCGCTTTGGGTGGCCATCCCCGTGATCATCATTGCAATCCCGGCTTACCTGACATTGCGCCAGCCCGACCTCGGCACGGCGTTGCTGCTGGTCTTTGGCGGGGGCGGGCTGATGTTTCTCGCAGGCGTCAGCTGGCTTTACTTTGCGGCGGTGATTGGCGCAGGGGGCGGCATGGTGGCGGCTGTCTTCCAGTCGCGCGGCAGTTCCTGGCAGTTGCTGAAAGACTATCAGTACCGCCGGATCGACACGTTTCTGGACCCGGCCACTGACCCGCTTGGGGCGGGATATCACATCACGCAGTCCAAGATCGCACTGGGCTCTGGCGGCTGGACCGGGCGCGGCTTCATGCAAGGCACTCAATCCCGGCTGAACTTCCTGCCAGAAAAGCACACAGATTTCATATTCACGACGCTCGCGGAAGAGTTCGGCTTTGTCGGCGGCATTTCCTTGTTGGCGCTCTATGTGCTGGTGCTGGTCTTTTGCGTCGTCTCGGCGCTCAGTAACAAGGACAGATTCGCCTCGCTGCTTACGCTGGGGATCGCGCTGACCTTCTTCCTGTTCTTCGCGGTCAACATGTCGATGGTGATGGGGCTGGCCCCGGTTGTCGGTGTGCCACTGCCGCTGGTCAGCTACGGAGGGTCGGCGATGCTGGTGCTGCTGGTGGGCTTCGGGTTGGTGCAATCAGCCCATGTTCACCGGCCAAGATAGGGCTGGTTGCCGGAGTTCGCGATGGGAAAGATCAACATCTTGTTCTCCGCCGACGCGGAGAATTGGGAAAATTACGCCCCCCATCTGCGCCGCGCTTTTGAGCGTGCCGGACTGAAGTGTCACCTCGCGACTGAGCTTGACTCTGGTGAGGTCGACTATGTGATTTACGCCCCCAAAGGCCCCGATCTTGATTTTGGGGCCTTCACCCGCGCCAAGGCGGTGCTTGGCCTTTGGGCCGGGGTTGAGCGGATCGTCGAGAACACAACCCTGACCCAGCCCCTGTGCCGGATGGTCGATGCCGGTCTGACCGACGGCATGGTGGAATGGGTGACCGGCCATGTCTTGCGCCATCACCTCGGGCTGGATGCGCATATTCTGGGGCAAGACGGTGTCTGGCTTGCGGGCGCGCCGCCGCTGGCGCGCGACAGGAAGGTCTGCATCCTTGGCCTCGGCGCCTTGGGCGCGGCAAGTGCTGCGCAGTTGAGCGCGCTCAATTTCGAGGTGCATGGCTGGGCGCGTTCGGCGAAGGAGATTACGGGGGTGACCTGCCATTCGGGCGGCGACGGGCTATCTGCGGCCGTTGAAGGCGCTGATTTTCTGGTGCTGCTGCTGCCTGAAACCCCGGCCACCCGGAATATCGTTAATGCGGGTCTGCTGTCTGCCCTGGCCAAGGGCGCTTGCGTCATCAACCCGGGTCGGGGACCATTGATTGACGACGACGCGCTACTGGCCGCTTTGGACAGCGGCGCGCTGGGGCATGCCACACTGGATGTGTTTCGCGTAGAGCCCTTGCCGGCGGCGCATCCTTTCTGGGCGCATCCGAAGGTGACTGTGACGCCGCATATTGCCTCGGAAACCCGGGCGTCCAGCGCCAGCGAGGTGATTGCCGAGAACATCCGTCGCGGCGAGGCAGGCCTGCCATTTCTGCACCTGGTCGACCGGGGCGCGGGGTATTGAGGTGACCTGATTGTGCGCTTGCGCGCGCTTTATATTTTGCGCTCTTTCGGGGCTGCGCGCCCCGAGCCGCGCGGGCAAACCCGGCGGGATATTTATGGAACAATGATGCCTAGATGAGTTTCGGCGGGTTGGCCGGATCCATCCCCGGCGCTTGCGGTGTGTGTGGTTCTGGCGGGTCTGGCAGGTCGAAGCGCAACCCTGTCTTGGCAAGACGCGCGGCCATCGGATCGGTGGCGGCAAAGAAGGCAACATCGAGTGTGCCCGCCTCAATCCCGCTAAAGACCAGCGCTTCATTGACGGCCTGGGCGAGCGCGGGCTCCGCCCCCGGGAGGGGGTCGAGAAAGGCCAGCATATGCGAACGCGCACCGCCCTCGTAGCGCACCGCACAGAGATAGGCTTTGCGGGCCAGCCCGGCAGTGATCGCGAGCTTTGTGTCGAGCCCGGTGATAAGGCGCTCGGGCAGACCGGTGGGTGGCAGGAGCTCTTGTGGTTTTGCTTCGACGTCATCCGGGGCGGTGCCAAGCGTGGTGTCGAGCCAGCCCAGCGCATCGGGTGGCAAGACGATGGCAGATGGGGAGACATCCAGGTTCAGCCCCAGCCCCAGCCCCTCAGCCGCCAGCATCTTAGCCAAAGCGCGCCCGGACAGGGCGGCATAGGGGGCAGCGCCCGCAAATTCGGCGAGGCGGTCTTCGCGATCAAACGCAAGCACCAGTGTGGCGTCTTCTACGGGGAAGAGCCGGGGTGTGATCTGATCGCCCTGAGCTTCACTTTCCAGTAGCAAGAACAGCTCGGCATCGGCGAGACGTTCGTAGAACTGCAGGCGGGCCGCGTCAGAGCTCTCCATCTTTGCTTGGGCGGCATCGAGCGGGGTCATGCCAGGGCGTCCTTCACGGCAGATTTGAGTGCGGGCAAGGTGTCTGCTACGAACCACGGGTTGCGTTTCATCCAGGCCGTGTTGCGCCAGGATGGGTGCGGCAAGGGGAAGGTGGCGGGCGCATGGGCGCGCCATTCGGCGACGGTCTGCGTGACGGGCGTGGTCTGCTTGAGGTGCCATTTCTGCGCATAGCCGCCAACCAGAAGCGTCAACTTGACCCTTGGCAAATGCTCAAGCAACGGTGCGCGCCATGTGCGCGCGCAGATCGGCGGCGGCGGCAGGTCGCTGCCTTTTGCATCGTAGCCGGGAAAGCAGAAGGCCATGGGCAGGATCGCGATGCGGGCGCGGTCATAGAATACCGCCTCATCAACACCCATCCAGTCGCGCAGCCTGTCGCCGGAGGGGTCGGTGAAGGGCTTGCCGCTGTCATGCACCCTTGCGCCCGGGGCTTGCCCGGCAATCAGGATGGCCGCGGTGGGCTGAAACCACAGGACCGGGCGGGGCGCATGGGCGGTCTTGGTTCTGGCGAAGCGCTCTTTGCAAAGAGTGCAGGCTGCAAGCTCGGTTGTCAGGGCGTCGAAGGTCATGGGCACAGGAGTATCAAACTCAGACCGGTTGAACAGGGGTTGCATTTATTTTGACATTTTTATAAATATAAAAACATGAACGCATTCGAGCAAAAAGATCTGAGCCTCGTCGAAGCCGCGAGCGCCTATGCTGCACTCGGCTCTGAGCAACGCCTCGCGCTTTTGCGGCATCTGACCCGCGCGGGTGACGCGGGCATGAGCATCGGTTCTGTGGGTCAGGCCACAGGGCTGTCAGGTGCCAATCTGACCCATCACCTCAAGATACTCGCGCAGGCCGGGCTTATCGTACAGACCAAACAGGGGCGTTCTGTCATCTGTGCTGCTGCGGATTACGCGACCTTCAAACGGCTCAATGATTTTCTGATGGCGGAATGCTGCGCCGATCTGGGGGAAAGGCACGCCCATGACTGACCTCACGCAATCCGTCCGTGCGGTGAACCTGCGCCGCGTGCCGAAGGTCTGGCTGGTGATCCTGGCAATCCCGCTGGGGCTGGCGCTTTTGGACCCGGGCCAGCTTTGGCCGACACTCCGGTTCACTGCCGAGGCTTTTGGCCACACCGCGATTTTCATCGCTTTTGCGGTGCTTGCGATTGGCTACCTGAAAGCCAGCGGGGCCGAGGCCGTTGTGGCCAAGGCCTTTCAGGGCCGCGAAACCCGCATGATCTTTCTTGCGGCTGTGTTGGGCGGCGTGTCGCCTTTCTGCTCCTGCGAGGTGATCCCCTTCATTGCGGCCCTTTTGGTGGCGGGCGCGCCGCTTTCGGCTGTTATGGCGTTCTGGCTGGCGTCGCCATTGATGGACCCGGCCATGTTTCTGATCACCTCTGGGACCTTGGGGTTGGACTTTGCCATTGCCAAGACCGTTTCAGCCGTGGGGCTGGGGGTGTTTGGCGGGTTCGCGGTCAAGGCCTTCGCGACAACGCCCGTTTTCGCCGATCCGCTACGCCCGGCCAGCTCTGGCGGATGCTGCGGCTGTGGGTCCCCGTTCAAGGGGACGCCGGTCTGGCGGTTCTGGGGGGACGGCGCGCGGCGCGCGGTATTCCGCGACACGGTATTAGAAAACGCCCTCTTCCTCGGCAAATGGCTGCTTCTGGCATATCTGCTGGAAAGCCTGATGCTGACCTATGTGCCGGCCGAGTGGATCGGCTCCTTTCTGGGCGGCGACGGGGTCGCGCCCATCGTTCTGGGGGCGTTGGTCGGGGCGCCGGCCTACCTGAACGGCTACGCAGCCGTGCCGCTGGTCGACGCCTTGCTGGCGCAGGGGATGAGCCCGGGGGCCGCGATGTCTTTTATGCTGGCAGGCGGGGTCAGCTGCATTCCGGCGGCGGTCGCTGTCTGGGCCCTGGTCAAGCCGCGTGTCTTCGCGGGCTACTTTGGGTTTGCGTTCATCGGGTCGGTGGCCGCAGGGATGGTCTGGGCGGGATTGGCGTAGTGCTTTTGCCCGATTGTCGCCCTAACAGAAACACAATACGCTGTTCTTTGCCGAAATGGGGACAATTCCCCAGAGTTGGGCTGGCGATTCATTGGTTGTTTACGTCAAACCCGGTGTAAATGGATAGACAGGCTCCTGCCGGACAGGTCGCGCTCTGGGACGTTCACCAGAAACGCTTGTCAGGCAGGGTGTCGGTGGGCGAAGGCAGAACGATATGGGCATGTCCCAATGATCGAGTTCAGGAATGTCAGCAAGTCCTTCTGGACGGGCACGCAGCGCAAGGTGATCCTTGACCGCGCCTCCTTCCGCGTGGATTTGGGCCATTCGATTGGCATTCTGGCACCCAACGGCACCGGCAAGACGACTGTGATCAACATGATGGCGGGGCTGGAGAAGCCCGACGAGGGGGAGATCATCCGCACCTCGCGCATCTCTTTCCCGCTGGGGTTCATGGGGGGCGTCGTGCCCAAACACACGGCGACCGAGAATTGCCACTATATCGCGCGGCTCTACTCTCTTGACCCGGATTATATCGAAGCATTCTGTCGGTACCTCTGCGGGCTGGAAGAATATTTCGACATGCCGGTCGGGACATATTCCGCCGGTATGAAGGCGAGATTTACCTTTGCATTGATGCTGGCGCTGGAATTTGACATCTACCTGATTGACGAGGGCATGCCTTCGACGACGGATGTAGAGTTCAACCGCAAGGCGGGCTCGATCCTGAAAGACCGGCTGAAGACCGCAACGCTTGTCGTGGTCAGCCACCAAGCTGAGACGCTTGAAAAGTTCTGCCGCTCGGCAGGTGTATTGATCAACGGCAAATTGCAAATGTTCGACACGTTGGAAGAGGCGAAGAGACTCTATGACTACGAAACCCAAAGCTAGGAAGTTTCGGATAAAACGCGGGTCGGACCAGCCGCAATCCCAGCCCGTCCCGGAGCGGGACTCAGGTGATGTGCAAAACATGTTCGCCCCGCCCACCGATGACGGTTTCGGGGCGCAGACCTTCCCCGCCAAAAAGGATGCCGGTAGCTCTGGCGAGCGTCAGCGCCTGGTTGCCGCGACGCCCCTCAACCCGGGCGAGGCCATTGATGCGATCCGCCGGGAAGGGTTGACCGGTCGGCAGTTGCGCATGGCGCGGCGCGTGGCACAAAAGCAGGGGCTCACGCCAAGCTCTGATTATGACGCGGTTCGGTTGCTCCGCGAACAGGGTATCGACCCATTCAAGCGGGCGAATATGCTTGAGCTGGTGGTCTCTGACACCAAGCCCGAGGCGAAACCGGATGCGGACAAAGCCCATGCCTTGCCCGCCACGAAGCCCTCGCCCGGCACCCAACTGACCCCGGTTGTTGAACAGCCCAAGCTGCCCTCCACCGAAGTGATCGGCGATGCCGAGCGCGCGCGTGATGTGATGGATATCCAGCGCGATATCGCCCGCCGCCGCCGTCGGCGCGGGATGCTTTTGCTGGCCCGGGTTTTGGTCTTTGTGATGATCCCGACGCTGGTTGCGGGTTACTATTTCTATGCAATCGCGACCCCGATGTACGCGACCAAGTCCGAGTTTGTTATCCAATCGGCAGACTCCGCAGGCGGGGGCGGCGTTGGCGGCCTTCTGTCGGGCACACCGCTTGACGGGGGCAAAGACTCGATCACCGTGCAAAGCTACCTGCAGTCGCGTGACGCGATGCTGCGGCTCGACGCCGATGAAGGTTTCCGTGACCATTTCAGCCAAGAGTTTGTGGACCCGATCCAGCGGCTCGAGACCGATGCCACGCAAGAAGCCGCGTATAAGAAGTTCAAGAAAAGCGTCCAGATCGGGTATGATCCCACCGAAGGGATCATCAAGATGGAGGTGATCGCCGCCTCGCCTGAGACCAGCAAGAAATTCTCCGAGCAACTCATAGGCTATGCTGAGGAGCAGGTTGACCAGCTCACCGCCCGCAAACGGGGCGACCAGATGGAGGGCGCGGATCAAAGCCGCCTGGAGGCCGAACAGAAGATGATCGATGCGCAGCGGCGTATTGTCGAAATCCAGGAAAAGCTTGGCGTGCTCAGCCCCGAAAGCGAGGTGCAGGCCGTCTTTGGCCAGATCACCCAGCTTGAGACAGAGCTTTTGTCCGAACGGATCTCGTTGCAGCAATTCCTTGCCAACCAACGCCCGAACGAGGCCAAGGTCTCCGCCTCGCAAAACAAGATCACCGAGCTTGAAAAGCTGATCGAAGAGAAGCGGGCGCAGCTGACCGAAAGCAACGCAAATTCCGGCTCACTGGCCCGCATCTCGGGCGAGCTGTTGGTGGCGCAAGCTGATCTTGAGGTCCGCCAGGGTCTGCTGGCCCAGGCGGAGGCCGCGTTTGAGGCGGCACGTCTGGAAGCCAACCGCCAGGTCCGCTACCTTTCAGTGGCCGTCAGCCCCATCGCCCCGGATGAGCCCACATACCCCCGCAAGTTCGAGAACACGATCCTGGCATTCTTGATCTTCTCGGGCATCTACCTGATGGTGTCGCTGACATCCTCGATCCTTCGCGAACAGGTATAGGCAACCCCGATGAAAACTGTGGAATTTGGCCGCGGCCGAACGGCCGTGCGGGCGTCCAACGACCTGCCTTTGACCGTGATTGCAGGCCCTTGCCAGCTGGAAGGTCGTGACCACGCGCTGATGATCGCAGAAACCATGGCCAAAGCCTGCGCGGCGGCCGGTGCGTCCTACGTGTTCAAGGCCAGCTATGACAAAGCCAACCGCACCTCGCTATCTGGCAAGCGGGGACTGGGTATGGACGAGGGACTTCGCATTCTAAGTGACATACGCGATGCGGTCGGCTGCCCGGTCCTGACCGATGTTCATGGGCCGGAGCAATGCCAGGCCGTGGCCGACGCCGTTGACGTGATGCAAATCCCCGCCTTCCTGTCGCGCCAGACCGACCTTCTGCTGGCGGCAGGCCAAACCGGGGCCGTGGTTAATATCAAGAAGGGCCAGTTCCTGGCACCCTGGGACATGCCAAATGTCGTGGCCAAGGTGGAAAGCACCGGCAATGAGCGTATTCTGTTGACCGAGCGCGGCGCGTCCTTCGGCTACAACACGCTGGTTGCGGATATGCGTGCGCTGCCCACAATGGCCAAGACGGGCTACCCTGTCATCATGGATGCAACCCATTCCGTCCAGCAGCCCGGCGGACAGGGCGGCTCCTCTGGCGGGCAGCGCGAGTTTGCTCCCGTCATGGCGCGCGCGGCTGTCTCTTTGGGCATTGCGGGCGTGTTCATCGAAACCCATGAGGACCCGGACAATGCCCCTTCCGACGGGCCGAACATGATCCCGCTGGATCAGATGCCCGCCCTGATCAAGACGCTTATGGCCTTCGACACCCTCGCTAAGCAGGCGCCCTGCCGGGTCTAGCAGGTCAAGCTGGCGCCGCCGCGCCTAGCACACTTGCCCGGCCGCCCAGCCAGAGGACCAGGCCCATTGAAAGTTATACCCGCCGAGCCAGCCTGTGACGTCGACCACCTCCCCGATGAAGTAGAGGCCCGGATGTCCCTTGGCCTCCATCGTCCGCGCGTCCAGAGCGTCTGTGCTGACTCCGCCCAATGTCACTTCCGCGGTGCGGTATCCTTCCGTGCCTGACGGTGTGACCCGCCAGTTGTGCAGTGCGGCACTGATCTGCTGCAACTGCGCCTTGCTTTGATCCGCCAGATTGCCTGCGCTGCGAGCCTCAGACACGATCAGCATGGCCAGCTTTTCCGGCATATGTCGTGCCAGAGCGTTCTTGATGGACAGCTTGCCATACTCTTGCCGGTCAGCTGCGAGCAAGGCAGCTATGTCCTGTCCCGCAGCCAAGTCTACCTCAATCGCATCCCCCTCATGCCAGTAAGACGAGATCTGTAGGATCGACGGCCCTGACAACCCGCGATGGGTGAACAAGAGGCCCTCGTCAAAACGGGTCTTGCCATGACAGACCTGCGCCGTGACCGAGACCCCGGGCAAAGCCTTGGTCTGCTCCAACACATGCGGGGCGAAGGTCAATGGCACCAGCCCGGCGCGGGTATCCTCCACGGCCATGCCAAAGCTGCGGGCAATCTGGTAGCCAATCCCGGTCGCACCCATCTTTGGGATGGACTTACCACCTGTCGCCACAACGACCCGAGCGCTCTGTAAGGGGCCCGCCTCGGTGTCGACGCGATAGCCGCCCTTGTCACAGGAGACGCCGGTAACGGCGCAGTGCAACCGTAGCTCCCCGCCGGCTTTCTTGAGATCATCCAGAAGCATCGCAATGATCTGTTTGGAGCTTCCATCACAAAAGAGCTGCCCCAGCGTTTTCTCATGCCAGCTGATCCCCGCTTGGTCGACCCGGTCGATAAAATCCCATTGCGTGTAGCGTTTGAGCGCCGACAGTGCGAAACGTGGATTTTGCGAGAGAAACTTCTCTGGCGCGATGTGCAGATTTGTAAAATTGCACCGCCCGCCGCCGGAAATGCGGATCTTCTCGCCAGCCGCCTTGGCGTGATCAAGCACCAGTACCCGCCGCCCGCGCCGCGCAGCCTCGATGCCGCAAAACAGCCCCGCCGCGCCCGCGCCCAGAATGACCGTGTCATATCCCATGCCCCAGCGCCTACTTCGCAGCAGAGTCTGCTGCAACCTTTGATTTTGGGCTTGAAGTGACCCCGCCACCCCATTAAATCACGCAGCACCGTTGGGATGTAGCCAAGTGGTAAGGCAACTGTTTTTGGTACAGTGTACCGTAGGTTCGAATCCTACCATCCCAGCCACCCACCCTTCTAAGTTTGGTCTCTGACAGGTTGCGTTGGTATTGTGGCGTTGTTTCAGCGGGTTGTGTTTTGGGCTGCTGCTATGAGACGTTGGTTTGGGTGGGTTTGTGGGCCGATTTGGGCCTTCGTCTCTACTGGCTCTTTAGACGGTGCAGGTTGTGGAGCGGGTACCGTAGAGGCGCATTTGTGCGTCCCAGTCTGAGGGGATGTGTGACTTGATCAATCTGTCGGAGGACAGTTGAGGGGGTTGCGATCCATCGAGCGCAGCGCGGATCAGGTCTGGTGCCAGGAAGGCGAGTGGCAGAACCTGTTGGATGCGTCGCGTCGAAGTGCCCGCCTCTGAGGCGATCGCTGATATCGACATTCCCATTTTGAGCTGTGCGTACCAGGCAACTGCCCTAGCGATATTTTGGATCAGGGTGAGGTCACGCTCCGGCACGGCTGCCCCTCCAAGCACGATCTTTGTCTCAACCCCCTTGCGGCGCAGTTGGAAAGGGCAGTCCACGCGCAGCGTCTCGGTGGCGATCTGATCGGGTCCAACCATCAGGCCCTCGGCCAAGGTGTTATGATCGAGCCGGATACTCAAGCAGCCCGGAGCGATGTCGATGCGCTCATTGAGCCCCGCCTAATCCGCGCTAGGCACTTGTGCGTCGAACCTGCGCGCCAGAACAGCGCATCGTTTCTGGAGCCCGACCAATTGATCCGCCGGAAGATCATCTCCCAGGGTTACGGCTGCAGTCGGATGCGCAAGCATGTTGCGAACGGCTTGCACGACACTCTGTTCGAGGCTGGTGGCCTGCAGGCGCCATGCATCCGGGTGGGTTGCGCGATTACCTGTCACCAGCCGCGACGAGATGTAGTAGCGGAGCCGCTTTCCACCTTTGCGCGTGTGAGACGGCGTCAGCCGGTCGCCTGTCTCATCATAGATCTTGCCGACCAAAGGTGACGGGGCTGCCATGTTCCGCGCGCCTCGCTCGCGGCTGGAGTTGCCTTTGAGCAGGTCTTGAACGGCCTGCCATTGCGCAGGCTCAATGATCGCCTCGTGCTGCCCGTCGAATGTCTTGGCATTGTGCCTGATCTTTCCCGCATAGGTCGGGTTGCTCAGAATGTAGTGCAGATGGCTGCGATCAAACGGTGTGCCTCCTGAGCGGGTCTCATCCGCCATGACGCGGGTCTTGGAGACGATCCTTGCTATATCAGCCCGTACCTTGACGGCGCTGACCGTGCCCAGTTCGAGATACCACTCAAAAAGCTGCCGGACCACGCGTGCCTCGGCCGCGTTGATCCGCAAGCTGCGCCCGTCCGGCTCATAGCCAAGCGGCACCGAGCCACCCATCCAAAGCCCCTTGCGCTTTGATGCCGCGATCTTGTCCCGGATGCGCTCCGCCGTCACTTCGCGTTCAAACTGTGCGAAGCTCAGGAGCATATTGAGCGTCAGGCGTCCCATGCTGGTCGCGGTATTGAAGGATTGCGTCACTAAGACGAAGGACGCATTTGCCGCATCGAGCCGGTCGACGATCTTGGCGAAGTCAGCGAGGGACCGGGACAAGCGGTCGATCTTATAGACGACGATCTGATCGACCAGCCCAGCATCGAGATCAGCGAGCAGCCGCTGCAGGGCAGGGCGCTCCAGCGTGCCGCCTGAGAGCCCGCCATCGTCATAGCTGGTCTTGAGGGTAACCCAGCCCTCCGCCTTCTGGCTCAGGACATAGGCTTCACAAGCTTCCCGCTGGGCATGCAGCGAGTTGAACTCCTGCTCCAGCCCGTCCTCGGAGCTTTTCCGGGTGTAGATGGCGCAACGTATCTTGCGGCTCATGCCGAGACTCCAAAGAAGCGCGGTCCCGACCAATGCGCCCCGGTAATATGTTTGGCCACGGCCGAGAGCGATCCGTAGGTCTGACCGTCCAGCACATACCCACCCTCAATGCCGGCCACCTGATAGCTACGCCCATTCCACTCACGTACCAGGTGGGTCCCCGGCGTCGCGCGGCTGCGCTTGCTGGGCGCCGCCGACCTGCCGGTCGCGGAAGACCGCAGCCGCTGCAGATCGCGCTTCGTCAGACCTCCATTCTCCGAACACTGCGCCTCATATTCCAACGCGGCGCGCAGCACTGCAGATGACAACTTCTTGGCTGGCGGCACACCAAAGCGCAGGCTCCAAGCTGCAATCAGGTCTTCACGGCTCACTGGTTCATTCTGCTCCATTCCGTTCTCCTCTCATGGCGCCGGAACTAACGCGGCGCTTGTACCGAGAAGAGCCCGCAACTGCAGGAAGAGA
>CAYLVP010000021.1:0-1230 GCA_964387155.1 uncultured Rhodobacterales bacterium
TATAGGCGTGCAGCTGCAGATAGAGCCCGTTCATCAGGCGCAGCGGCTTGAACTCATCCTCGGTCAGCGAGCCATCGATGCGGCGCTCCACCTGCGCGCGAAACTGCGCGTTACGTTCCGCCAGAAAGTCGCGGTCGAAGTCATTGTATTGATACATTTATACGTGCTCCTGCTTGCCATGCGCGTAGTTGGAAGGGCCGCGCGTGCGAAACTCTTCGCGGAAATGCGTGGGTTCGGGGCCGTCGTCGGTCAGGCGGATATCGGCCAGATAAGCGCCGACCACTTCGCCGGGCTGTGATGCCGCATGCAGCAGGCGCAGATCGCCATGAGCCGCGTCCTCGATCACTTCCGCGTCTTTGAGGGAGCGCGACCATTGATCATCCGCCGTCAGGTAGATCACATCGCCTTCCAGCAGCGCATTGGCGGTGACGACTTTTGGGGTGAAGGGCTTGCTCATATCGCAGCCTCCTGTTGGTCAAACTGATCGGCCAGCTGCAACGCGGCGCGGGGCGCGAGGCCCAGGAAAACGAGGGCAGGGCCGTCAAATTTGGCGTTGGTCAGTTCGGGCTCCAGCTCGGACAGGCGGGTCGACAAGATGCGCTGCGTCGGGCGTGAGGCGTTTTCGATCACCGTCACGGGCGTCTCGGGGTTGGCACCATGCATCAGCAAGCGGCCTTGGATGAAGCGCGCGGACTTCTTGCCCATATAGATCGCCGCGACCTCACCGGGCTGCGCAAGCGCGCGCCAGTCGTGATCGGCATAGCCTTTGGTGTCATGCCCGGTGATCAAGCGCACGGCAGAGTTGCGGCCGCGCTTGGTCAGGCTTTGACCGAGTGCCGCCACGCCAGCGGAGGCGGAGGTGATGCCGGGCACGATCGTCCATTTGACGCCAGAGGCCTCGCAGGCCTCGATTTCCTCGTCCAGACGACCGAACACCGTTGGATCACCCGATTTCAACCGCACCACATGCGCGCCACCACGGGCGTGGCTGACGATCATCTCATTGATCGCGTCTTGGGTGACGGAGGGGCCAAACCCTTCCTTGCCAGCCGACAGCATCACAGCCTCGCGGCGGGCAAGCTCCAGGATGTCGGGGGCAACGAGACGGTCATAGATGACCACATCGGCATTATCCAAAGCCTTGCGGGCCTTCAACGTCAGCAATTCAGGATCACCTGGGCCGGCTCCTACCAGATCAACCCAGCCTTCGCGCTTTGGCGCGTGGAGATG
>CAYLVP010000021.1:1330-11592 GCA_964387155.1 uncultured Rhodobacterales bacterium
CTGGGCCGGCTCCTACCAGATCAACCCAGCCTTCGCGCTTTGGCGCGTGGAGATGCGTGTCTAACAGGGTTTCAAGCCGTTCTTGTGCGACATCAGCGTCCCCCACATCGGCCGCGTAATAGTCAGACCAAAACGCCCGGCGCTTGGCACCAAAGGGCAGAGCCTCGACACGCGACCGAAAGGCTTTGCCGACCCGCGCCATCAGACCGAGATTGGGGGAAAGCTGTTCTTCCAGAGATTTCTTGATCGCACGCGCCAAAACCGGTGCCGCGCCTTCGGTGCCGATGGCAACCGTCACCGGGTCACGGTCCACGATGGCGGGGGTGATGAATTGGCTATCGGCAAGGTTGTCGACGATGTTAACCAGCGCCCCATCGCGATGGGCAAGCGCGGCCACCCTGGCATCTTCGCTGTCATCTTCATTTGCGGCATAGAAGAGGGAGGCGCATAAAGCATCGCCCGGCTCCATCGCGCGGGAGATCAGGGTCAGACGGCCTTGAGCGGCCCAATCCTTGATTTCCGGTGCGGCATCATCCGCCACCACTGTCAGCCGGGCCTCGGTTTTCAGCAGCAGGCGCAGCTTGGCCAAAGCTGCCTCGCCGCCGCCCGACAGGACAACACGTCTGCCCTCAAGGGCCATAAAGATCGGAAAGTGCTTCATTGAGAGCGCTCCGTTGCTACGTTGCCCTTAAGATAGGAAATATTCCTAAAAATGCCTACCCAAACGCAGATTTAAGGAATAATGTTCTGCATGAGGTCAAATGAGGAACGCGTGTCCTTAGATCAGGGAAAAGAGAGAATGGCAGACCAATTCGACGCAATGGACCGGAACATCCTCGCAGAGCTGCAGCGCGACGCTTCACAAAGTCTTGATGATATTGCCAAAAAAACAGGCAGTTCGAAGACGCCTGTGTGGAACAGAATCAAGAAAATGCGCGCGCGCGGCGTGATCAAACAGGACACAGTGGTGCTGGACCCCGAAAAGTTGGGGTTGGAGGCCTGTTTCTTCGTGCTGGTGCGCACGTCTGAGCATGAGGCCGATTGGCAGGAGCGGTTCTTGCACGCGTTGCGGTCCCGCCCCGAAGTCATGGAAGCGCATCGGCTGGCAGGCGATATCGATTATATCCTGAAGGTCCGGGTCGCCAATGCGCGGGCCTATGACGTGTTTTACCAGGCGCTGATTTCCGAGGTGCGCATCTTCAACGTCACCGCGCTGCTGTCGATGGAAGAGATCAAATCCACCACGGCCCTGCCGCTTTAACCCCTCTGCCTTCGGCGAAGGGGCGCGGATGCGGCATTGCCACCATTGTCGGCGCGGGGCGGGGCGATTAGGTTCGGCCCCATGATCCGCGCCTTGCTCTTCCTCGCCCTTTTCGCGCCACTGCCTGTGGCCGCGCACCCCCATATTTTTATCGATACGGGGCTTGAGGTTATCGTCGATGATCAGGGGCGGCTGACCCATATTGAGGTCAGCTGGACCTATGACGCCTTCTATTCGCTGCTGATCTCAGAGGAAAAGGGGCTCGACCAGGATTATGACGGACAGCTGACCGAGGCGGAGCAGGCCAAATTGGCAGGTTTCGATATGCAGTGGATCGACGGCTTCAATGGCGATCTGGAGGCGCAGCTTGGCGGCGACGCTCTGCGCCTGTCGGGTCCGATGAATTACACGGCCCGGATCGAAGGCGGACAGATCATCACCACCCATATCCGCGCGGTTGAGGGCATACCAGTTTTGGCCGGTAAGGCTCTGGTATTATTGCCTTATGACAAGACGTTTTACACCGCCTATAAGGTCGTTGGCCCCGTCAGCGTGGCCGGGATGCAGAGCTGCCTGATCTCGAGCGTGGAGCCAGATATCGATGCAGAGCTTGAGGCATTGCAGGCGCAATTGGCCCTGCTTGATATCGCAAGCGACCCCGAAGATGTCGGGCTGCCCAATGCCGGACGCGCCTTTGCCACGGAGGTACGGGTGCTATGCGCCGGATCCTGAGCCTGATCGCCTTGGCGGCTCTGGCTCTGACGCTTTGGCTTTGGACCAGCGGCGAATTTGATCAGCTGGCCCGCTATGCGGCCGAGCAGCAGCGCGTGTTTCAAAATGACATGGCAGGCATGTTGCGCGCATTGCGCGGCGGGCAGGCGGGTGCGTTCTGGGGATTGATGGGCCTGAGCTTCGCTTATGGTTTCTTTCATGCCGTAGGCCCTGGCCATGGCAAAGTGTTGATCGGCGGCTACGGGATGGGCCGCAAAGTCGCCGCGATGCGGTTGACGCTGATTGGTTTCCTGGCCTCAATGGGGCAGGCTGTGACGGCTGTTTTGCTCGTCTATTCAGGGATTTGGCTGCTGAACTTCACGCGCGAGACGCTGATTGGCGTGACCGAAGACATCATGGCCCCGGTCAGCTATGCCGCGATTGGGGCGATCGGGTTGTGGCTTGTCTGGCGCGGGGTCCAGAAACTGTTGCGCCGCGCACCTGCTGACACGCATATCCACGCTCATGACGCCGAGGGCGGTCACTGCTCTGAATGCGGGCACAGACACGCGCCAAGCCTGGAGGAGGTGAGCCAGATCCGCTCCCTGCGCGAGGCGCTTGGTCTGATCGGGGGCATTGCCATCCGGCCCTGCACCGGCGCGCTGTTTGTGCTGATCATCACCTGGCAGATGGGCATTGGCCTTGCAGGTGTCGCGGCGGCCTTCGCCATGGCGCTGGGCACGGCCAGCGTCACCGTGGCTGTGGGGCTCGCCGCCATTGGCCTGCGGGGAGGGCTGCTGGCAAGCCTGAACGAGCGCGGCGCATTGGTGCGGGTCGTGCCTGTGGTCGAACTTTTGGCCGGTGCGGTGATTGCCGTGATAGCGGCGGGCCTGTTGCTGCGTGCGCTTTAGCGGCAGCTCAGTGCGCGGCCATCGGGCCGTTCTGCATCTACCAATCTGTCGAGCGTTTCCGGTCTGATCCGCCCGTAAACGGCGGTGCGCCCCACCAAAAGGAAAGGTGTGCCAATGACCGCGAACCGGCGCGCCGCCCCCATTGAACGCGCGATTTGCCGGGCTACGCCTGGCCCTTCCATATCGGCGGCAAGCTTGCCCGTGTCGAGCCCAAGCTCGGTGGCGATCTTCATCACATAGCCTTCGTTGATCCGCACGATGCCGGTGTTCAGCAATGTGTGCATCCGGTGATATTGCCCCTGCCGCCCAGCGGCCAAGGCGGCTTTGGCGCCGATCACCGAAGCGGGGCCGAGCATCGGCAATTCGTGATAGGCAAGATGCACATCCGCAGGCCGAGCAGCGGCAAGCGCCATCAGATCCCGGCCCAACACGCGGCAATATGGGCAGTTGTAATCGGTGAAATAATTGAGCGAGACCTTACCGCTTGGCGTGCCGTCATAAAGAAATGCGCAGAGTTCCGCATCGCTGAGGCCGGGGGGCGCGGCGGCTTGCGGCTCCAATCCGACCAGAGGATTGGCCAGCCCACCCGTGACCTGCGCGGCCCCGGCGAGCCTGCGAAACCCGTCAGGCACGCGGTCAAAGCTCAGCTCGGGCAGGGGGCCGTGGCGCGCCCAAAGCCCCGGCCCGTAAGAGCGCAGCCCCCAATAGGCCAGCCCAACCGCGCCCAGCGCGAGAAAGGCGCGGCGCGACGACATTTACCTGGACAGCGCGTCGAGCACCCGCACCCAGGAGCGGATGCCCTTATGGAAGCTCGACAGGTCATACTTTTCATTGGGCGAATGGATCTGGTCGTCATCCTTGCCAAACCCGATCAGCAGCGCGTCCATTCCGAGAATTTCCTTGAAATGCCCCGCAATCGGGATCGAGCCCCCGCAGCCCACAAAGGCTGCCTCGTTCGGCCACTCCTGCGACAGGGCAGCGCGGGCTTTCTCGAACGCCGGATGATCCGTCGACATCTCGGAGGCGGCAGAGGCCCCATGGTCGCTGAATTCAACGCTGCAATCCGCAGGTAGCTGATCGCGCACAAACTGGCGGAAGCTTTCGCGCAGCTTCAGAGGGTCTTGCCCGGGCACCAGCCGAAAGCTGACCTTGGCCGTGGCCTTCGCGGGCAGCACGGTTTTGAACCCATCGCCCTGATACCCGCCGCCGATCCCGTTCACCTCGCAGGTCGGGCGTGACCAGATCATCTCCAACCCGGTGCGCCCGTCCTCACCCGCAGGTATCCCCAGGCCGACCTCTCCAAGGAATTCGGCATTCTCAAAGCCCAGATCACTCCATTGCTGCGCGATATCTGCGGGCAGCTCTTCGACACCGTCATAGAAGCCCGGCACCATGATGCGACCGGTATGGTCATGCAGCGAGGCGATGATTTTGGCCAGCACCCGGATCGGGTTGCGCGCGATGCCGCCATACATGCCGGAATGCAGGTCCTTGTCCGGCCCGGTGATGGTCAGCTCTTCGCCCAGAAGGCCGCGCAGGCGGGTCACGATGGCAGGGGTGGCCTCGCCAAACAGCCCGGTGTCGCAGATCAGGGCGACATCGGCTGTCAGCTCGTCCCGGTTGGCTTCCATGAATGGCACCAGCGAGGGGGAGCCGCTTTCCTCTTCACCCTCAAAGAAGATCGAAACCTTCGCGGGCAGGCTGCCATGGACCGCTTTCCAGGCGCGGCAGGCCTCTACGAAGGTCATCAGCTGCCCCTTGTCATCAGAGGCCCCGCGCCCGCGGATCACCTTACCCTTTGGCGTGTCTTCGATGGCCGGCTCAAAGGGGGGTGCATTCCAAAGCTCCAACGGGTCGACGGGCTGTACGTCATAGTGGCCGTAAAACATCACATGCGGGCCCGCATCCGCGCCATGGGCCACCACCATCGGATGGCCCGGCGTCGGCCGTGTCGAAGCGTCCAGACCGATTGAATTCAGGTCGTCCACCAGCCAATCGGCAGCGGCGGCGCAGGCCTCTTTATAGGCCGGGTCGGTGGAGATCGACTGGATGCGCAACAGCGCCATCAACCGCTCTGTCGCGGCATCCAGATCCGAGTCGACCTGCGCGAGTACCTGGTCCAGTGACATGTGTCGCCCCCTGCGAATGTGTCAAAATTATGGTTTATTGGTGGCGCGAACCTAGCAGGCAAAACGGGCCTGTAAAGCCAAACCGACATAGTCCGAAACAATGCGTGAGGCATGCTTGTGACTGTGGCACAAGCAGGTGATAATGCAGTGGAAATCAGCGCATTTGCGGGGCGATCCTTATGAAACCACTGGTCATTTCTGTTGCGGCGGCGCTGCTTTGCGCGCCTGCCATGGCGGAGCCGCTGTCTTATAGTGAGGCCCGAAAGCTCTTGCCGCGCGCCAATGCAAAGGCCGCAATCGGGGTCGAGGCGAGCCTTGTGCCAGAGACGGACAGGGCCCGGTTGGAAGGGGCCCGCCAGTCGATTGACGACGTCCTGGCCTCGCTTGGTGCCGCGCTGCCAGCCTACGGCGCGCTCGCAATCTCCCCCAGTGAGGGGCTGTTCGTGGAATGGCTGAACGGGACAGGCCAGCACCATAGCGTGCAGGCCGCGCACAGGGCAGCGCTGGATTATTGCAACGCAAAGCGCAAACGCAGCTCGGCCCCATGTCAGATCGTGGTGCAGGTGACCCCGCGCGGGGCCAAACCGGGCGCGAAGCTCAGCCTCAGCGGTCCGGCCAATGCCGCATTTCGGGGCGCGTATCGCAAGCTCAACGCGCCTAAAGCCTTCGCAATCTCGCCCAGCACCGGCAGCTTCGGATTTGACCGTGGGGACGGGGGCAGGGCGCTTGAAGCCTGCGCGCGGGCGGGTGCGCGCGACTGCAAGATCGTGGTGGCCGACTAACACCGCGCTCACGCGGGCTTGGTAAAACTTGCGTTATGAGTGGCGAGGGGCGGCATTTTGTAGCTGTGGCTTCCGCCCCATTTGGGGCTATATGCGCCGCAAGTCTTTAGAGAAGCGAGAATTGCTGATGGGTTATGACGCCGCACTCGACGCTGCATTGAGCCGCCTGCATGAAGAGGGGCGGTATCGCACCTTCATCGATGTGGAGCGCACACGCGGCAATTTCCCCGACGCCGTCTGGACACGCGAGGACGGCACCCAGCGCGACGTGACGATCTGGTGCGGCAATGACTATCTGGGCATGGGGCAGCACCCGGTCGTTATTGAGGCGATGAAAGAGGCGGTGGATGCCACTGGCGCGGGCTCTGGCGGGACGCGGAATATCTCCGGCACCACGGTCTACCACAAACGCCTCGAGGCGGAGCTGGCCGATCTGCATGGCAAAGAGGCCGCGCTGCTCTTTACCTCAGCCTATATCGCCAATGATGCGACCCTATCGACCCTGCCCAAACTGTTCCCCGGGCTGGTGATCCTGTCGGATGAGCTGAACCACGCCTCGATGATCGAAGGCATCCGCCGCAATGGCGGGGCCAAGCAGGTCTTCAAGCACAATGACATCGACGATCTGCGCGCAAAGCTGCAGGCGCTGCCTGCAAATGCGCCAAAGCTGATCGCGTTTGAGAGCATTTACTCAATGGATGGCGATTTCGGCCCGATTGAGGCCATTTGCGATCTGGCCGATGAGTTTGGGGCCTTGACCTATATAGACGAGGTCCATGCCGTGGGCATGTACGGCCCGCGCGGTGCAGGGGTGGCAGAGCGCGACGGGCTGATGGGCCGGATCGACATCATCAACGGCACCTTGGCCAAAGCATACGGCGTGATGGGCGGCTACATCGCTGCATCTGCCAAAATGTGTGACGCGGTGCGGTCTTACGCGCCGGGCTTCATCTTCACGACCTCCTTGCCGCCTGCCGTGGCTGCCGGGGCTGCCGCGAGTGTGCGCCATCTCAAAACGGATACCAGCCTGCGCGAGGCACATCAGCAAGGCGCGGCCACGCTCAAACTGCGGCTCAAAGGGCTGGGGCTGCCATTGATTGACCATGGCAGCCATATCGTACCGGTGCATGTGGGCGACCCGGTCAAATGCAAAATGATCTCTGATATGCTGCTGGAAGAGCATGGGATTTACGTCCAGCCGATCAATTTCCCCACGGTGCCGCGCGGGACCGAGCGTTTGCGCTTCACACCGTCGCCCGTGCACAATCCGCTTAAAACCGATGCGCTTGTTTACGCTTTGGATACACTCTGGGGTAAATGTGCCCTAAACCGTGCAGAGAATGTTGGTTAAGGGGCCAACTGTTCGTGCATCACGCTGCTGTTATGTGTTAATAAACGATCAATTCGAGGCGCCTGGGGACGAATCGCGCACCGATGGTTGAGACATTAATCTAAGAACAAGAACGGGCAGACGTTGATGCTGGGACGACGAGCAGATCCCACAATCGAAGAGACAGACGAAATACGCGGCTTTGACGCGTATGACCTTCGTCTTGGCGACACTATGCGTGGCGAGCGCGCCACCATGGGCAAGTCCCTGCTCGACGTGCAGCGCGAGTTGAAGATCAAAGCCACATATATCGCCGCGATCGAGAATTCCGACCCTTCTGTTTTTGAAACCCCCGGCTTTATCGCGGGCTATGTGCGGTCCTATGCGCGCTTTCTCGGGCTCGACCCCGAATGGGCGTTTGAACGGTTCTGCGAAGAATCGGGCTTTAGCGGGGTCGAAGGTCTTTCCGGCACCCCCGCAGCCGCGCGCGCCAAATCCGCATCGACCGCCATTCGCCTCGCAGGCGAAGACGCGATCATCAAGCCGGTGGCCCCCTACGCGCCGACGGGGGCGGGCATGTTTTCTGGTATCGAACCCGGTGCCATCGGCTCCATCTCGGTGATGCTCGCATTGATCGGCGCGATTGGCTATGGCGGCTGGAGCGTTCTGCAGGAAATCCAGCGCGTCGAGTTCGCGCCGGTGGAGCAGACGGCTGGCGTCGTTGCTGAAATTGACGGGTTGCAAGGCGGCACAGACAGCGCTGAATTCGCGGATGCCTCCGCCGGGTTCACGGCCCCGACGCCCGATGCTTTGGACAGGCTCTACCGTCCGCAAGCGCTTGAAGCGCCGGTGCTGACCGCCCGGGACGGGCCGATTGCCTCCATTGATCCTTCTATCACCGGGGCCTTGGCGGATGCGTCCGAGCGGCTGCGCCTCGCAGCCAACGAGCCCTATACGCCGGCCGATGCCCCGCTCTTGCCCACCCCACCGCAGGTGATCGCGCAAGCTGCACCTGATGTTGTGCTTTTCGCGGTGCGCCCGGCTTGGGTGCGTGTAGCCTCGCCCGATGGGACAATCCTGTTTGAAAAGACGCTGGATGCGGGCGAGCAGTACGTGCTGCCGCAAACCGACGAGGAGCCGCTGCTGCGCGCAGGCAACTCCGGTGCGCTGTTCTTCAACGTGCAAGGCAAGACATATGGCCCTGCCGGTCCGGGCACGTCTGTGGCCAAGAATGTGGCCCTGGGTGTTGAGGCCATCACCGAGGTCTATGCCGAGGCGGACACGACCGACCAGCTTTTGGCTGAGACGCTGAAAGCCATGGCCGATACGCCGGTCGAGACCGACCCGGACGCGCCGCTGCAGCAATAGAGCCCCGCCGCTGGCGGCTTTCGATTGCGTCGCGGGGCCGAGCGTCTATATTTCAACGAACTGAAATCGAAACGCTGAAAAGAGCTGTCGATGTCCCTTCATGCCATCCGTCCCTGGCGCCAGATTGATCGGCGTCCTTCCCGCAAGATCATGGTGGGCGATGTGCCCGTTGGCGGCGATGCGCCGATCACGGTGCAAACCATGACCAACACGATTACAACCGATATCAAGGCGACCATCGCGCAGGTGCAGGCCTGTGCCGAGGCCGGGGCTGACATTGTGCGCGTTTCGGCGCCTGACGAGGGCTCTGCCAAGGCGCTGAAAGAGATTGTTGCCGAAAGCCCGGTGCCTATCGTGGCCGACATTCATTTTCATTACAAACGGGCGATTGAGGCCGCCGAGGCCGGTGCCGCCTGCCTGCGCATCAACCCCGGCAATATCGGCGATGCCAGCCGTGTGCGCGAGGTCATCAAAGCCGCTAAAGACCACGGATGCTCTATCCGCATCGGGGTCAATGCGGGCTCGCTGGAAAAACACCTGCTCGACAAATATGCGGAGCCTTGCCCCGAGGCGATGATCGAAAGCGGGCTCGATCACATTCGCATTCTCGAGGACAACGATTTTCAGGAATATAAGATCAGCTGCAAGGCCTCTGACGTCTTCCTCGCTGCCGCCGCCTATCAGGGGCTGGCCGAGGCCACCGACGCGCCCATCCATCTGGGCATCACCGAGGCGGGCGGGCTGGTCTCCGGCACGATCAAATCTGCCATTGGGCTGGGCAACCTGCTGTGGATGGGGATCGGCGACACAATCCGCGTGTCGCTTTCCGCCGACCCGGTCGAAGAGGTCAAAGTCGGCTACGAGATCCTGAAATCGCTTGGCCTGCGCCATCGCGGCGTCAACATCATTTCCTGCCCGTCCTGCGCGCGGCAGGGGTTTGACGTGATCGCCACCGTGGCCGAACTGGAAAAGCGGTTGGAGCATATCAAGACGCCCATGTCGCTGTCGATCATCGGCTGCGTGGTCAATGGCCCCGGCGAGGCGCTGATGACCGATGTGGGCTTCACCGGCGGCGGTGCCGGGTCGGGCATGATCTACATGGCGGGCAAGCAAGACCACAAACAAAGCAATGACGGTATGATCGACCATATCGTCGAGCTGGTCGAAAAACGCGCATCGGAACTGGACGCGGAAGAGGCCGTCGCGGCTGAATAAGTCTTGAAACGCAGCTCTAAGGACGGAGGGGAGCCCGACCGTGAGTGTCAAATATCTGCTGGCCGCTCTGGCGCTGCTGTTTTTGGCAGCTGGCCTCTTTGTGCGATTGAACCCGCTCGACAGCCGCGCGCTGCATGTCGATCCCGAAACGGTGGAGCCGCCCTCCGTGCCGGGCCATGTGCTGCTGCGCCCGGGCGGGGATATTGAGCCGCAGCTTTATGAGACAAGCCCGGCAGAGCTTGCCGCGCGGATCGAGGCCATCGTGCTGGCCACCCCGCGCACCGAACGGCTCGCCGGAAACTTGGAGCAGGGGTTTGCGACTTATGTGACCCGCTCGAAGCTGTGGGGCTTTCCTGACATTGCCAATGTCAAAATCGTTCCCGTCGAAGGCGGGGCAGAACTGCGCATCCTGTCACGCCTGCGCTACGGCTATGCCGATATGGGCGTGAACAGAAATCGCGTTGAAGGATGGCTGAGCCAGCTGTGAGCTACGAGGTGATGCAGCCGATCTTCTGATCCCGCCACATCGGCACATTCAGCGACATTTCGCATTTC
>CAYLVP010000021.1:11692-44489 GCA_964387155.1 uncultured Rhodobacterales bacterium
GCAGCCGATCTTCTGATCCCGCCACATCGGCACATTCAGCGACATTTCGCATTTCGCCATGAAAATCCGGCCGTCCACATTCATGCAGCGCGTCTCGCCAAGCTCGACCCGCGCGCCGGATTTGTCGGTACAGTAGCAATCAACGGTCTTGCGCGCCTGCGCCACCGACTGCGTGCTCAGCGCCCCTGTGAGCAGGAGCAGGATAAGGCTCGATCTCAACATAACTGGACCGTATCACAGTTGACCCGCCCCCATCAATCGGGCAGCAGATGACATATGGTAGCACAAGAAAAACTGGCGCAGATCACGCAGCGATTTGAGTTCCTGGAGGCGCAGCTGGCCTCGGGCCAGACCGACAATATCGAGGCGATCAGCCGCGAATATGCCGAACTGAAACCCGTGGCCGAAGAGGTCGCGGCCTTCAAAGCCATTCTTGACGGGATAGAGACTGCGCAAGCCATGCTGTCTGACCCCGAGATGAAAGAGCTGGCCGAAGAAGAGCTGGCCGAGCTGCAGGCACAACTGCCTGAGGCGGAGGCGTCGATCCGGCTGGTCTTGCTGCCCAAAGATGCCGCCGACGCCAAACCCGCCATGATCGAGATACGCCCCGGCACCGGCGGCGACGAGGCCGCGCTGTTTGCGGGCGATCTTCTGAACATGTACCGCCGCTATGCCGAGGCGCGCGGCTGGGCCTTCGACATTATCGAGATGCAGGAAAGCGAGCTGGGCGGCATCAAATCCGTGACCGCCCATGTCAAAGGGCAGGGCGTCTTCGCCCGGCTGAAATATGAAAGCGGCGTGCACCGGGTCCAGCGCGTGCCCGTGACCGAAAGCGGGGGGCGTGTGCATACGTCTGCGGCAACCGTGGCCGTGCTGCCTGAGGCCGAAGAGGTCGATATCGACATCCCCACGACCGACATTCGCATCGACACGATGCGGGCCAGCGGGGCAGGCGGGCAGCACGTCAACACCACCGATTCCGCCGTGCGCATCACCCATATTCCGTCCGGCATCGTCGTCGTCAGCTCTGAGAAGTCCCAGCACCGAAACCGCGAGATTGCTATGCAGGTGCTGCGCGCGCGGCTTTACGATCTGGAACGCTCCCGGATCGATGAGGAACGCTCCGCTGATCGCAAGGCGCAGGTGGGCACGGGCGACAGGTCGGAGCGCATCCGCACCTACAATTTCCCGCAAGGGCGCATGTCAGATCACCGCATCAACCTGACGCTTTATAAGCTTGATCAAGTCATGCAAGGCGATCTCGATGAGATCATCGACGCCCTGACCGCCGACGCGCAGGCGCAGATGCTGGCGGCTGAAGGGCTGTGAGCCTCGACACCGCACGGGCGGAGGCTGTCGCCCGCCTGAAGACTGCCGGTATCGAAAACCCTGTGCGCGAAGCAGAGCTGTTGTTTGGCGCTGCTTTCCCACGCAAATACATAGATTATGAGACAATCTTCACCGAGGCGTTCGCCACCCGCTACGCAGAGCTCGTCACCCGCCGCGTAGCGCGCGAGCCGATGTCGCATATCACCGGGCGCAGGGCTTTCTGGAACGCGGTCTTCGAGGTCTCCAGCGCTGTGCTCGACCCTAGGCCCGATACCGAAACACTGGTCGAGGCGGCGTTGCAGCTCGACTGGTCGCGCCTTCTCGATCTGGGCACCGGGTCAGGCTGTATCCTCTTGTCGCTGCTGGCCGAGCGGGGGGAGGCCACCGGATTAGGCGTCGACATCAGCGCCGAGGCGCTGAGCATCGCCAAGCGCAACCGGGCCGCGCTTGAGCTCGACACCCGCGCGGAGCTGGCCGAGAGCGATTGGTTTGCGGCCGTGGAGGGCAAGTTCGACCTGATCGTCTCCAACCCGCCCTACATTACCGCCGACGCCTATGAAAAGCTGCAGCCAGAGGTCCGCCTCTACGAACCCAAAATAGCGCTGACCCCCGGCGGGGACGGGCTGGCCGCCTACCGCATCATCGCCGCGCAATCTGCGGCTTATTTGACGCCGCAGGGCCGGGTCATGGTCGAAATTGGCCATGATCAGGGGGGGGCGGTGCAGACGCTGTTTGCCCGTGCGGGCTTTACTGATGTGTCGCTGATGCACGACATAAATGGCAAGGATCGCGTCGTGCTGGCCAGTTTGCGCTGATTTGCACGCCGGGGGGCACGAATCTCCTTGCAATGGGCGGCCTTACGTTGTTTTGTGTCGACTGTAAGAGGCGAGGCAATCTGCTGCCCCTCATACTTAAGCCAAAAATAAGGTCTCGATCCTACGTCATTGGGACGCCGCGTTTGGAAGCGGATAGGATCGAAAGCAAGACCTTCGAGATAAGGCTGGAACCCTGAAAATATGAGATCACAGAAGTCCCGTTCGCGCGGTAAGAACCGCAACAACAATCGCCCCTCGGGCAATATCGTAAATCGTGTATTCGACAGCTCGGGCCCAGAGGGCAAGGTGCGCGGCACCCCGCAGCAGATCATTGAAAAGTATCAACAGCTGCACCGCGACGCGCAGCTGGCGGGCGACCGGGTCTCTGCCGAGAACTTCCAGCAACATGCCGAGCATTATGCCCGCATGCTGGCCGAAGCCATGAAAGAACAAGAGGCCAAGCGCGAGGCACAAGAGGCCCAACAGGCCCAGCATCGCGAACGCCAACAGCGCGAGCGCGAAGAGCGGCTTGAAAAGCAGCAAAACATGCAAGGCGACCAACCGCAAAATGGCGATGCCGCGCAAGGCGATACCCCTTCCTCGGACAAGCCCCGCCGTGGGCGCAAGCCGCGCAAGGAGGGCGCTGACGAGGGCAATCGCGATGGGCTGGACCGCGTGTTGGGCGCCAGCGATCAGCCTGATGTGATTGATCTGGGCAGCAGCGATGACGGTGACAGCGGCCTGGTGGAGACGGTTGAAGCCGCCCCAAAACCAGTGCGCAAGCCGCGCAGCCGCAAACCAAAGGCGGATGCCGCACCCGCTGATGGCGGTGACGCCCCGAAGCCATCGGATGATCAAACCGCCGCTGAGTGATCAGGGCTTGGCAATTTCCCGGGCGAGGGCGCAAAAGCCTTCAAGCGGCACCTGCTCGGCCCGGTCCGTCGGTTTGATCCCAGCCGTCCGCAGCCTGTCTTCGATATCGGGGGCAAGCCCTTTCAGCCCGGCACGCAGCATTTTGCGCCTTTGGTTGAAGGCTGTGGCGACCACACGGGTCAACACCATCGGGTCGGCCTCAAACCGGGGCGCGTCCAGCGCGTCCAGATGTACCACTGCTGATCGGACCTTCGGCGCGGGCACAAAGGCGTCCGGGGCCAGGTCCATCACGATCCGCGGCGTGCTGCGCCATTGCGCCAGCACCGCGAGCCGTCCGTAAGCCTTGCTGCCCGGCTGCGCCACGATCCTGTCCGCCACTTCGCGCTGAAACATCAGGGTCAGGCTCTGCCAGAAAGGTGGCCAGCTGGGGGGCGTCAGCCACCGGACCAGCAGCTCCGTCCCCACATTATAGGGCAGGTTCGCTGCGACCCGAATGGGCGCGGTCAAATGCGCCGTGGCGTCTATCTCCAAAGCGTCACCATTGATGACCTGCAACTGCCCGGGATAGGCCTGCGCAATCTGCGCCAGAGCCGGCAGGCAGCGCGCGTCTTTCTCGATGGCAAGCACCCGCCGCGCGCCCTCGGCCAGCAAGCCCCGTGTCAGCCCGCCGGGGCCGGGACCCACTTCCAGCACGTCACACCCCGTCAGATCGCCCGCCTGCCGCGCGATCTTGGCGGTCAGATTCAAATCCAGCAAAAAGTTCTGGCCCAGCGCTTTCTTGGCCGACAGCTGATGCTCCCGGATCACGTCAGACAGGGGCGGCAGGCTGTCTATCTGCGCCATGCTGTCTCCATTTGATCGTAAATACTCAAACGGTACCTCGGGCCAAAGCCATATCCCGCGCCATCCGCAGCGCGGCGATGGTCGAGCTCGGATCCGCAATGCCGCGCCCGGCAATATCGAACGCGGTGCCGTGATCGGGTGAGGTGCGGATGAAATCCAGCCCAAGCGTCACGTTGACCCCGCCCTCGAAATCGACTGTCTTGATCGGGATCAGCGCCTGGTCATGATACATGGCAATTGCGACGTCATAGCCCGCCCGCGCCTTGGCGTGAAACATCGTATCGGCAGGCCAGGGGCCGGTGACATCCATGCCCTCGGCGGCCATCCCGTCCAAACAATCGGCGATCCAGTCCAGCTCTTCCCGCCCCATCGCCCCGCCTTCGCCGGCATGCGGGTTCAGCCCACAGACCGCCAGACGCGGGGCCGCAATCCCAAAATCCCGGATCAGGGCGGCCTGCGTGATGCGCACTGTTATGCGCAGCAGCTCCGGTGTCAGTGCTTTGGGCACCTCCGACAGCGGAATATGAATTGTCACCGGCACGACGCGCAGCTCAGGGCAGGCCAGCATCATCACCACCTCGGTCTTGCCGTCAAGCGCTGCCAGATATTCCGTATGGCCCGGATAGGCGAAGCCCGCCCCGTCCTTGAGAGCCTTCTTATTAATGGGCAAGGTGCAAAGCGCCGAGGCCGCGCTGGATTTAACCAGCTCCACGCCGCGCGCGATCACGTCGATCACGCCTTGGGCGTTGCGCGTGTCAGGCGCGCCTGGGCGCGCCGCGCCACCGAGCTTATGGCTCAGAACGGGCAATGGGCCTGCGAAATCAATCGCCCCCGGGCTGTCAATGATCTGACTCTCGCCCGCAATATGGGCGGGATCGCCGATTAGAAAAAACGGCACGTCGCCGCGCAAATGTGCCCAGGCCTTTGCGGCGATTTCTAAACCGACGCCTGCAGGTTCGCCGCAGGTCAGACAGATGGGGGTCATTGCTGGTCGATGATGATGGCGTCGGCGCGCAGCTCTTCAAGGAAGCTATCCGCGTAGGAGGCCAGCCTTTGGTTGAACAATCGCTGGCGGACCTGATCCCGCTCATCGACTTGCGGGACGGGCTCGCCATTCTCGTCAAGCTCGGGCTCTGCCACCTCATCAAGCCCCGCATCCAGGGTCCGCCCGCAAAGCATCAGATAGACCATGAAGGCCCCGTCCTGGCGGGTCAGCGCGGTCGAGACCTCGTTATCGTCCAGCTTCGCCAGCTCCAATGCGATGTCGCCCGGCACCTCGGCTGCGGCTTGCGTGATGCGGCTGAAATATTCGGGCGGCCGCGATTGCGCGGGCTTATAGAGGTCGTCGCAAGTGTCGTAATTGTCCAACAGCTGTTGCGCTTCCGCCCGGGCAGGGGCGGATTGCCCCCCGGGGATCAACAGGCTGACATATTCCAGCGCAAGTGTGTCGGGCGCGGCACCGTCAGTTTCCTCCAGCGCACGGAGCTGGAAGATACCGATGCCGGGGCCCAGATTGATGGGCTCGGTCACCTGGCCGGGTTCCAGCACCAAAACAGCGGCGCGTAGAATCGGGGGGAGCTGCCCGATGGGCAGCCATTCCAGACGTCCGCCCCGCCCACGCGTTGCCGCCGCGGAAAACCGCCGCGCCGCTGCGGCAAAGGCACCTTCCGTGGTGATGGTCTCAGAGAGGCGCTGGATCAGCGCTTGGTTGCCGTCCGCGTTGGGGCCCTGCACGGGCACAATTATTTCCGACAGCAAGACCCGAACCGACCCCTGCCCATTGGTGCCTTGCGACAGGGCGCGATCAACCTCGGCCTCGGTGACCTGCGCGCGCGGGCCAAACCGGCCGCGCACATAGGTCCGCCAGGCCAGGCCAGCCGTGACGAAATCGCGGAAGGTCTCTGCCGCCACGCCTTGCTGTCCGATGGCCGCGATGAATTGCTCTGCCGTCAGATTGGCGCGGGAGGCGAATTCTTCCATGCCGTCCTGAATTTCCTCGGGCGTGGGGGTGATACCTGCGCGCCGGGTCTCGCCCAGGCGCAGCCGGTCTTCGATCAGGCCGTTGCGCGCTTCTTCCTCGGGGATGCCGGGGGCCCGCAGCAAGGTCAGCAGTCGCGCGCGCTGGTCGATTTCGTAGGGGGTGATGACGGTGTCATTGACAGTGATCGCCGGTCCAAACAGCCCTTGCGCCAAGGCTGGAGCGGCCAAAACGCAGGCCAGGAGCCAAACTCGAATGAGGGCATATGCGCGGGTCAGGGTCATATCTCTGCTCGTCTTTTTCTTATATCTTGTCATCCGCACCGCCGTGTCTCAGCCTCACCCGGAGCATTTTCTGGCGAAGCTCTCCGCGCCACCACCGCGCGCACCAAAGCCCGCGAGCTGCACCTTCAGACTGAAATCCGTGGTTGGCTCAACACTAGTCGAAGACGTAAACCGGCGCGAGAGGGAAAGATCCACCTTTGCGCATTCGTTTTGATAGCTTGCCCCGATACCCGCCTCGGTGGTGCGGTCCTCAACAAAATCGTAGCGCAGATTGGACGACAGCGTCCAATTGCGGCTGACGCGATAGGCCCCATCCACAGCAAATTCGGAGGTGTCGCGCGGGCGGCCTTCAAAATCATCGGCTTCGAGCCAGGCATAAGTCGAGCTCAGCCGGTAATTCTCCTCGGTCCAGTTCAGCCGCATCTCGTTGCGCGAGAAGCTAAAGTCGTCCTCGAAAATCGAGCGGTTGATCACGTCGAGCCGGTCGCCGATCTTGAACTGGGTGGCCACCAGCCATTCGGAGCTTTGGCCCTGCAACCCCGATGACAGCGAGAACTGGCCCAGATCCTCGTCGCGGATCACCCGGCCCACGGTCAGCCCGAGGGTCCAGCCCCGATCATCTTCTCGCGTATAGGTGACCCCGATATTGGCGCGCGATCCGCGTTCCTGCGCGTCCACGCCCGGGAAACGCGAGTAGGAGAACAGGTTCCCCTCATCAAATTCCACCAGCAGGCTGTCTTCATTGTCGACATTGCGCGGGCTATCCTGCGCCCAGACGAATTGCACGACCGGCTCCAGCAAATGCCGGGCGCCGGGGCTTTGGCGCAGCATCGGCCATCTCCATTCGACCGACGCGTAGCGGGTCAGCTCGACCGTGCTGCCAAATTGCGGGCGATCATCCTGAAAGGTCTCGTAGAGGTCCGCGCGCAGCGATGTTGCCGCGGCCACGATCATGCCATTGCCCATCAGCCAATCCCGCCGCCAATCGCCGACCACGGACAGCCGCGCGACGTCGCGCCCGATCCCGTCGGTGGAGGTTTCAGAACGGCGAAACAACCCGCTGCCTTCGAATTGCAACGAGGCGATGCCGCCGATCATGTCCGGGGTGAAGCGGCGTTCGTAGATTGCGTCGCCGACAAGGGTTGGCAAAATCCTGTTGTCATCCCCGTCGCGCAGCGATTTGTAATGGATCAGCTCAACCCCGATATATTCATCGCGCCGCGTGCGGTCGATCAGGATGGCGCTGTCGAGCCGGTCTTTTTCGGAATAATCATATTGCAGCAGATAACCCTGATCCGATGTCAGCTCGACATCGAAGGTCAGTTGGAAATCATGGCGCAGCGCAAAGGTGCCATCGGCGAAAAGGTAGCTGCGCGGGCTCGACCTGTCGGTCAGATTGTCATCGGTGACGGCCCCGTTGATCTCGATCTCGCCATAGCGGAATTTCTGCCGGTAGCGTGCCTCTAGCGTGCGCGAGCCCTGCGAGGCGATCCAAGGCGTCAGCGTCAGGTCGGCGTGATCGCCCAGCGTGAAAAAATAGGGGGTGCGCAGCCCAAAACCGATATCTTCATTGGAGCGGAACTCTGGCAGAAGCCAGCCGCTGGCGCGTTTGACCGTTGGATCAGGCAGGCGCAAAAACGGCCAGTAGAAAACCGGCACATCCAGCACCCGGAAATGCGCGTTTTCAAAGTAAAGCTGCCGCTCTTGCGCGTCATGGGTGATCTTATGTGCGCGGATCTCCCAAACGGGCGTCGGATTTTCGGCGCAGACATGGCAGCTGGAGGCCACGGACTTATAGAACTGCGTGTAGCGCCCTTCGGTGCGCCGCACCTCATTTGCGGCCAGTTGCAGCTGTTGCGAGAAGACGACCCGGGCCTGTGCCAGAATGCCGTCGCGCAAATCGCCCGAAAGCTCTGCGAAATCGGCGATGATGACGACATCCTGCCCGTCAATCAGATAAAGCGGCCCGCGCACGGCCAGCCGGTCTCGCGCGCCATCATAGCTGATTGATGAGGCGCGCAGGCGCACGCCGTCTTGCAGCACTTCAACAGTGCCCGTGGCTTCCAGTATTTGCGCCTCGGGATCAAAGCTCAGCTGATCTGCCGTCAGGGAGGCGGTCTGCGTCTGCGCTGCGCTGAGCGTCGGAAGCGCAGCAATGACAAGGCCAAGAAGGAGCCTGCGCATCAGCCATCCTCCAGGTGAAACAGAAGACCCAATGACAGGCATATCCCCGCCAGTGGCGGTGCCCAGGCCGCCACGATGATCGGGATCTGGCCGTTTTCACCCAGAACTTGCGCAAAGTTGCGCAGGAAATAGATGCCGAAGCCAAGAAGGATCGCTGAGAGCACCATAAGCCCCGTGCGCCCAAACCGGGTGTGGCGCATCGTGAAGGCCGCGCCGATCAGGACCATGGACGCCAGAAGAACCGGGTTGGCGAGCTCCATATTCAGCCAGACGCGGTGCTGCAAAGCGCTGAACCCCGCGCGGTCAAGCTGGCGGATGAAGCGCGGAAGCTCCCAGATCGGGATGGCTGATGGGGATCCGAAACTGTCCTGGATCTGGTCGCGCGTCAGATCGGAAGGCAGGGTGTAGCTTGGATAGAACGTGGCGCCTTGTTCGGCATTCGTGTCATCAGCGAAGCTCCACCGCTTTGCCTCGCTGAGCGCCCATTGGCCAGGTTGGAGCAGCGCTTGCGCCGCCTGAATGCGGTAGGTCGCCAGCCCATCCCTGCCAAAGCCGTAGAAGATAACCCCGCTGAACTGTGTGCCATCCAGGTTGGAGCGTTCCGCGCGGATCACGATCTGACCGTCCGGCGAGGCCTGTCGCAGCCAAAGCCCCTCGTCGCTGACCGACAGCGTGTTGGCCGTTCCCGAATAGCGCTGGGCGGCCAGCTCGAACTGTTTGGACGTGGCGGCCACAATCGGGTTCAGCGCGGCCACCCCCAGCGCGCCAAAGGCCACAGCCGTGATCACGGGGGCAAAGAGCGAGCGCATGGCAGAGCGGCCGGAGGCACGCGTCACCACCATCTCAGACGTGCGGGCCAGGCCCAAAAACAGCATGATCGTCGCCAACACCGTCAGCAGCGGAAGCATACGGTACATGGTGGCGGGTGCTTGCAGCAGCGCCAGCTCGCTTGCTTCGACTAGCCCAACGGCGTCGCTGTCGTAACGGCGCATCTGCTCGACCACGTCGATCAGGACGACGATCCCGAAAAAGACGCCGAAGACGACCATGAAAGCGCGCATGAAGCGCAGGGCGAAATACAAGTCAAGTTTCATGCCGCCACCCCGCGCGGCACATGTCTGCGGATTTTCTTCATGGACGAGACCATGATCAGCAGCGCCGTCATCAGCATGCCCGTCAGCGGCCCAAGATAGGCCAGCCACCAAAGCCGCGCGTCGTCGCGCGCGATTTCCTCGGAGGCATTGGACACAGCCTGCACGATAATGATCAGCACGACCGCCAGGATCACCTGTCGCCACACCCCAAAGCGCGAAAACCCGCCAACCATCAGGGCGGCATAGCCCATGAAGGGCACCACAATTGCCAGAAGCGCGCGGGCAAAGCGCTCATGTCCCTGATGCAGGAAATCGGCCAGCTCACCGCGGGCGCTGTCCAGATCAGCCTGGCTGGGGGCAAGCAGAACCGGGGTCGGCAGCTCCCGCAGGTCGCGCAGCCCCTTGGTATCCGTCTTGATCAGCGCCCCTATATCATAGGCAAAATCTGCAAATTCGATGGTCGACAGCCGCCCGGTCTCAGCGTCGTAGGTCTGGGCCAGCCCGCTGAACATCACAAGGCGGGGGCCCGTATCGGCGCGCACCAGCAGCGCACGCTCCGCGGTGTAGGTTACAGCTGCATCCGGGTCGCGCGTATCTTCGAGAAACAGCTCCTGCATCTCGCCCAGATCGGTGATCTCTCGGACATAGACCGTGATGCCGGATGCGGGATGAAGGAATTGCCCTTCTTTAAGAAACCGGGCCGTGATGTCGCGGCTGACCTCGGCGCTGCGGGCCGCGAACTCCGTCCGGGCGGCGGGCACAAGGAAATGCGCCAGCACGCTGACCAGCAGCGCCACGATGACCCCGAAGAAAATCACCGCCCGCCCGATCCGCCATGTCGAGGCCCCGGCGGTCTGCATCACCACCATCTCCGAGTCGCTGCTCAGCCGGTTTGCCACATAGATCGCCGCCACAAAGGCAGAGATCGGCAGCACCGTCATGATCACATAGGGCAGGGCGAGCAGGGTGAATTCGAGGAAAACCAGCGCCGTCTGCCCGTCGCCAAGCAGTTGATCAAACAGTGAAATTGCGCGGTTGATCCAGTAGACCGAGACGAGGACGAGGGAAAAGAAGCCAAAAAGCAAGAGCAGTTGCGACAGCATATATCTGTCAAATCGCGCCACGCTTTGCTCCCTACTCGGTTGGCCTTGCCGGGCCTTACTCATTTCTGGCGCAGCCTAGCCCAATATCTGCGAGCCCAAAAGGGCCTTCTGGTCAATGCGCCGCCGCCACGTTAGGTCTAGGCGAAACCCCACCATGTGAAAGGCCTGCCATGACCGCTCCCCTCGTTCCCGCCATGATTGCCACCGATATCGAGCTGATCAAGGAGGCCAGCGGCGTGCTGGCGGTTTTTGTGCCCGAGGCTGGCACGCTGGATGGCACGGCCAAGCGGGTGAACCGCCTGTCGCGCGGCGCCGTGGCCCGGCTGGTCGAGAGTGACGCCTTTGCGAAACTGGAGCAGGGCAAGGCGATGATGCTGGCCTACCCGGTCAACATGGCCGCCGAAGGGGTCATCGTGGTCAAACTGTCTCGCCGCCCCGATACTGCCGATGCCCGCCGCGCCGGGGCGACCATTGCCAAGATGGCAGCGGGCAAGGAGGTGCATCTGCTTTGCGGCAATCTGCGCCGCGCGGAAGAGGTCGCGCTGGGCTTCTGCCTGCGCAGCTACGCGTTTAACGACCACTTCACCAAAGAGGCCGAGGCCCCGGCCAAGGTGAGCCTGATGGTTAACAAGCCCGACGAGGTCCGCGCAGCCGGTGCGGCCCATGGTGCGATTGCTGAGGGGGTGTTTTTCACCCGCGACCTGACAAACGAGCCTGCAAATGTGCTGACCACAACCGAATTTGCCAACCGGCTCGAAGAGCTGACATCGCTCGGCCTCAAAGTGAAGGTGCTGGAAGAAGCTGAGCTTGAAAAGCTTGGTATGGGCTCGCTGCTTTGCGTGGGGCAGGGCTCGGACAGCCCGTCCAAAGTCGTCGTCATGGAATGGATGGGCGGCAATAAGGATGACCAACCTTTCGCCCTCGTCGGCAAGGGCGTGGTCTTCGATACGGGCGGCATCTCGCTGAAGCCTGCGGGCGGTATGGAAGATATGACCATGGATATGGGCGGGGCAGGCGTCGTCTCGGGCGTCATGAAGACGCTCGCCGCGCGCAAGGCCAAGGCCAATGTGGTGGGGCTTGTGGGGCTTGTCGAAAACATGCCATCGGGCAATGCGGTGCGGCCCGGCGATGTGGTCACCTCCATGAAGGGCGACACAATCGAGGTGATCAACACTGATGCGGAGGGCCGTCTCGTCCTGGCCGATGTGCTCTGGTACGCGCAAGAGACCTACGCCCCCATCGGCATGATCAACCTAGCCACGCTGACCGGCGCGATCATCATCGGGCTGGGCCATGAGAATGCGGGCGTATTTTCGAACAATGATGCGCTCGCCAATGCCTTCCTGAAAGCCGCTGAAGCCGAAGAAGAGGGCGCATGGCGCATGCCCATGGGCAAGGCCTATGACGAGCAGCTGAAATCGCGGGTGGCTGATATGAAGAATGTCGGCGGGCGTCCCGCAGGCTCGATCACCGCCGCGCAGTTCCTGCAGCGCTTTGTGAAGCCCGAAACGCCCTGGTGCCACCTTGATATCGCCGGCGTGGCCTCGGTCAAATCCGAGACTGACTTCGCCCCCAAAGGCGCGACGGGCTGGGGCGTGCGCGCGCTGAACCGGCTGATTGCGGATAATTTCGAAGGCTAGGCGTCCCCGCATGTCCGAGGTCTATTTCTACCACCTGACGGTGCAGCCGCTGGAGCAGACCCTGCCCAAGCTGCTGGCCCTGGCGCGCAAAGCCGGGTGGCGGATTGCGATCCGGGGCACATCAGCGGAGCGTCTTGACTGGCTTGATGGCAAACTGTGGGAGGGGGACGGGTTCGTGCCGCATGGCCGCGCGGGCGGGCCGCATGATGCGGATCAGCCGATTTTGCTGACCGAGGCGCAGGCGGGCAACGCGCCTGACTGTCTGATCTCAATCGACGGCGCAGCGGTGGAGGCGGGCGAGGTTACCGGCCTGAGCCGTGCGATGATCCTCTTTGACGGCAATGACGGTGATGCCGTTGCCCATGCGCGGACGCAATGGTCGGCCCTGACCGGGGCCGATCTGCCCGCAAAATACTGGTCACAGGAAAGCGGCAATTGGGAGATGAAGGCCCAGCACCCCAAAGCGGGCTAGGCGGTGTCGTCTTCGGACCGGTCTGGCTGGGGCGCTTCCTCGACGATTTCGGCGTCGCCCATAGCATTTTCACGCAGCACGCCCTCTAGCCTGTCTTCAAGGCGCGTCAGAAGTGTGGGCGGGGGCGCTGCGGCTGTCCCGATCCGCGCAGCTGCGGCAGACAGAAGCCCGGGCTGGGCTGCAAGCTGGGCCGCAATTCCGCTGGCGGACGCGCGGGACACGCCCATGGACCCTGCAACGCTTGCGAAGCGCGCGGCGCTCCCGGCATTTGCATGCAGGCTCGCCCAGAGGAGGCGGGAGGTGCCGGCGGTCCCGGCAGCCGCAGTTGCGCTTGCAGTGGCGGTTACGGATATGCTGGGCAGGGCAGGCGTCATGCCCAAGGCGCTGACCCATCCCAGCATGGTGCGGCGAGTCATATTTGGCAAAGCAGTCCCTCCATCAGATTGGGCAGTCTTGACCTCTCCCCATAAGATGGGTGTCGCAACGCTGTTTGGGAAGGATGCCTTACCTCAAGAGACTGTTTTAAAGCGAAAGTTTTGGCGCGCCTAGCGCTCCAGCCGCAGCGTGTCGCCCGCGATTTCGACCCGATCAAACCGCTGCAGGTAGCGCATCCCCAGAAGCGAGCTGAAAAGCTCCCCCTCATTGACCGAGGCGCGCAGTGTGCCTTCGTCAAACCCACCGATAGAGACGTCTTCGAGCCGCACCTGCGCGGTACGCACCTCGCCATTCGCCGTAAAGGCCCGCCCGCTGAAGATCAGCGTTTCGGGGTCGATGCCGACACGCTCTGCATCCTGTGTGCTGAGCACGACATCCGTGGCGCCTGTATCCACGACGAATTCAACCGGCACGCCGCCCACGTCAAGCGTCAGGTAGAAATGCCCGTCAGGGCGGCGCTCGGTCTCGATGATCCCGTCTTCCGAGACGACGGCCTGGCGCGGCAGCACCGTATCCTTTACGTCTGACCACAGCCCATAAGCCACAATCACGCCAATGAAGATGAACCCCCAAAGGGCTGCGGCGCGGGCGTTTTCCCCCAGTCGCGCGCGACCGGACATGAAGAAATAGCCCCCCACCACGCAGCCGAGAAGCACCAGATAGATCAATTGTGCGGTGTCGTCGCCACTCATGCAGCACCTCCTGGGGTTGATATATGATCGGTGGCGGTCAGAAAAAGGGCCGGGCGCTAGCTTGCCGCCAGAACGCCTAGATCCTGTAGCCCGTCGACCACGAATTGTACGGACAGGGCCGCCAGCAGCATCCCCATCAACCGCGTGGTCACAACAACGCCGGTTGCCCCAAGAAGCCGCTCGATCGGGGCGGCCAGCAGGAACAGGAAAAAGACCAGGCTTACCACCGCGATCATGACACCGATCACGGTGAGCGTCACATCCCACTGGGCCCCCGAGGCCAGCAGGATCATCGAGGCCAGCGCGCCGGGCCCTGCGATCAACGGCATGGCCAGCGGGAAGACTGAGGGATCATAGGCGGCGTCCACCGCGTCACCGGCCTTCTCCTCGCGCCGGGCGGAGCGGCGCTCAAACAGCATATCCAGCGCAGTGATAAACAACAAAATCCCGCCCGAAATGCGGAAGGCCGCCAGCGAGATGCCGATGAAGTCGAGAATCTTCTGCCCGGCCAGCCCGAAGACCGTCAGGATGATGACCGCCACAAGGCAGGATCGCGCCGCGATCACCAGCCGCTGGCGATGCGTCATGCCTTGGGTCATGGCGACAAACATCGGGGCCAGCCCGACCGGATCGATCACGACAAACAGCGTGAAAAACGCGGTGATGGCGAGTGTCAGCTCCATCAGGCTTCGGCTTTCTCCAGCTTCTCCTGCGCTTTCAGCCACATGGTCTCAGCCCGGTCCATCGCCTCCATCACTTCTGCATATTTCTTTTGGTAGACATCGCGCTTGGCCGCGTTCGCCTCTTCGTAGATCGCTGGGTTGGCCAGCCGTTTGGCAAGCTCTTCCTGCATCTCCGACAGCTTTTCGACCCGGGCCTCGCATTTGCGCAGCTCTGCGCGCATCTCGAGGATTTGGTCGCGCGTGGCCTGCTTTTTCTTCGGCTTCTCGATCTTGTTGCCCGATTTGTCCTTGTCAGGCGGGGCCAGCAACAGTTTGCGGTAAGCCTCTAGGTCATCGGTATAGGGCGTCACGCGCCCGTCTTTGACCAGCCACAGACGGTCGGCCACGAGGCTGAGAAGGTGCATGTCGTGGCTGACCAGAATGACCGCGCCCGAATAGGCGGTCAACGCCTCAACCAGGGCCTCGCGGCTTTCGATATCAAGGTGGTTGGTCGGCTCATCCAAGATCAGCAGATGGGGGGCAGGGAGCGTGGCCAACAGCAGCGACAGCCGCGCTTTCTGTCCGCCCGACAGGCGCCCAACCTCGGTCTCGGCCTGATCCGCCCCCAACCCGAAAGAGGCCAGCCGCGCGCGCAGCTTGGCCTGGCCCTCGTTGGGTCGTTCCTTGATCAGATGTTCCAGCGGGGTCTGATCAATGTGCAATTCATCCACCTGATGCTGTGCAAAGAACCCGATGCGCAGTTTGTTCGAGGCCGTCAGACGCCCGCCCATTGGTTTAAGTCTGTCCGATAACAGCTTGGCCAAGGTAGATTTTCCCTCGCCATTGCGCCCTAGAAGCGCGATCCGGTCATCCTGGTCAATGCGCAGGTTCAGATGGCTCAACACGGCGCGGTCATCATACCCGACCGATGCGCTTTCGGTGTTGATGATTGGCGGCGAGAGTTCTTCGGGCTCAGGAAAGGTGAAGACGGTGCGCGCCTGATCTTCGGGGGCGGTGATCGTCTCCATCTTTTCGAGCATCTTGACCCGGGATTGCGCCTGCTTGGCCTTGGAGGCCTTCGCCTTGAACCGGTCTACAAAGCTCTGCAGATGCTCGCGCTTGAGCGCCTGCTTTTTGGCGGCGGCGGCCTGAACCGCGCGTTTTGCTGCGCGCTGCCGGGCAAATTGATCGTAAGGCCCGGTATAATAGGTCAGCTGCTTGCCTTCGAGATGCAGGATCGCATTGACCGCGCGATTGAGCAACCCGCGGTCGTGGCTGATGATGATGACGGTATGCGGGTATTTCGCCAGATAGGCCTCAAGCCACAAAGCGCCTTCAAGGTCGAGATAGTTGGTGGGCTCATCAAGCAGCAGGTAATCGGGTGCGCTGAACAGCACAGCGGCCAATGCGACCCGCATCCGCCACCCGCCCGAAAAGGCAGAGCATGGCTGATGCTGTTCGGCATAGGTGAAGCCAAGGCCAGACAGGATGGCAGAGGCACGCGCCTCTGCCGACCAGGCGTCAATATCGGCCAGCCGTGTCTGCACCTCGGCAATGCGGTTGGGGTCTTCGGCCGTCTCGGCCTCTGCCAGAAGCGCTGCGCGTTCCGTGTCAGCGGCGAGCACGGTGTCGAGCAGGGAGACCTCATTGCCCGGAACCTCTTGCGATACGCCGCCGATCCGCGCGCGCTCGGGCAGGGATACAGTCCCGCCCTCTAAGACAAGTTCGCCTCGTATCAGCTTGAAAAGCGTGGTTTTTCCAGCGCCATTGCGCCCGATCAAACCGACCTTGTACCCGGTGGGGATCGTGGCGGAGGCACCCTCAAGCAAGGTGCGCCCTTCGACGGAATATCGCAGATCAGTGAGGCGTAGCATACCGTGCGTGTCGCCCAAGCTGCAGGGCTTGTCAATCAAGCGCTTTTCAAGCGCAAACCCCCATGTTAGGTCCGCGCCAAATTCACACTCAAAGGAGCCTCCCACATGGCTGTTCAACGCACGTTTAGCATCATCAAACCCGACGCCACCAAGCGCAACCTCACCGGCCAGATCGTGGCCAAGTTCGAGGAAGCCGGGCTGCGCATCGTCGCCTCCAAGCGCATCCACCTGACCCTCGCGCAGGCGCAGCAATTCTACGGTGTCCACAAGGATCGCCCCTTCTTCGGCGAGCTGTGCGAATTCATGATCTCCGAGCCGATCGTGGTGCAGGTGTTGGAAGGCGAAGATGCAATCGCGAAAAACCGCGAAGTCATGGGCGCCACCAACCCTGCGGACGCCGCTGACGGCACGATCCGTAAGGAATTTGCGCTGTCCATCGGCGAGAATTCGGTCCATGGCTCCGACGCGCCAGAGACGGCGGCCGAAGAAATCGCGTTCTTCTTCTCCGGCCTCGAGCTGGTCGGCTAAAACGCCTCAGGTGTCCAAATTCAAAGCCCGCGTCACGTCAGTGAGGCGGGTTCTTCTTGGTTTAGATCTGCGCGCAAGATGGCCACGTTGCGGATATTCGCCCGCCAGCCGAGGTCAAACAGATCGCCCGCCAGCGGGATCAGGCCAATCACATAGTCAATCCCCACATTGAACAGCATCCGCCCCATCGCCTGCGGGGATGCGCCAAGCCTGCGGGCCTCAAGCAGAACATAAAGCTGCGGGCCCATGGCCAGCGTGTCACCTGCAACGGGGACGAGCCCCAGAAGGCTGTCGACGCCGACGGTCAGGCGCGTGCCCGGGATACGAAATAGCGCATCCATCCGGGCGGCAAACTTGTCCAGCTTGTCGAGGTCGTGTTTTAGGCCGGGCTTTGTGGGGGGATGCGTCACCGCTTCAACCCCACGCCAATCATGTCAAGATCAGCTTCCAACGCACTGAGATTGCTATTGAAATGCTTGGCTTTCAGCGCATCGAAGCGTTTGCGCAGGGCCGCCTTTTCGGCACCCTTGCAATCGTTCCAAGGCCGTCCCTGCAGACCCATAACCAACACGTAATAGCCAATGAAATGCGGACGTTGTCCGGCTTCGAGCAGCTTGGCATAGGCCGCATCAGGCCCGATATCGCGCAACGCTTCGGCGCTGTCGATGCCGACGGCTGCCAGGCTCTGCTCATAGGCAGGGCCGAGATTGCGGATGGAGGATACGGGCGCGCTCATACGCGTCAGGATAGCGTCACTCGCGCGAGACCGAAAGCCTTAGAGGCTGGCCCAATCTGTGAATTTCCAAGTCTTGCTTGGGGTCTGAGGGGGCGTTTTGGTTCCGGCCTCAGGCGGAGATTTGGGTTTGGGAGTTTCGGATGAATGTGACATGGCGCACCGCCTTACAGGATTAAGATACAGGGACAGGGGTAGCACATTTTTTAGAATCTTGCAATTCTAAGCCGGTAAACTTTTCGATAATTGCGCGTGAACAATCATTTGAGATTGTTTCCGTTGCGGTCAGGTCGGGACCGATCATCGGTGAGCCCACCCTTAATTCGCGACGGCCAGGGCGAGTGGGACGGGCGCGGCCGGCACGTCTGAATGGCCCCTGATCAGCTTTTGCGGGATGACCACGGTGGCCGCGAGCCCCCCAAGCGCATCAGACCGGCCAAGCTCCAGCGACGCGCCGTAGGCATGCATGAGATCCGTGGCAATCGCCAGGCCAAGGCCGGTGCCGGGTTTGGATTGATCCAGCCTGCCGCCTGAGCTGAGCGCCTCGCGCCGCGCCTCTTCAGGGATGCCGGGGCCGTCATCCTCGACCCGCAGGATCAGGCCAGCCGAATGCGAGCGCAGGGACAGCTTTACGGTTGAGCGGCACCATTTCAACGCATTGTCCAGCAGGTTGCCCATGACCTCTTCAAGGTCCTGCGCGTCAATCCGCACCGTGTAGCCGCTGGTGCAATCGGTGCGCAGCGTCTTGCCTTCGCGCGCGGCCATGGCACCGAAAAGCCGGGTAAATCGCCCGACCGAGGCAGATAGGCTGGTGCTTGTGCTTGCATTCCCGCCAGAATTAGCAGCCCGCATCCGGGCAAGGGACCGCCCCAGCTGCGCGTCCAGCCGGGCGAGCGCTTCCAGCGACGCGTCCACCGGCAGCCCCTGTTCTGACAGGGCCATCAGCTCGTTGCGCAGGATGGCACTCGGGGTTTTCAAAGCATGCGCCAGATCTGCCGCCTGCCTGCGTGCGCGGCTGACCACCTCGCGGTTGCGTTCCAGCAGCTCATTGATGTCGGTGACAAGGGGGGCGACCTCTTCGGGGTATTCGTCGGCATTCATGCCCTCTTCGGCCTCCCAGCGTTTGGCCACATCCTTGCGCAGAAGCTCTAGCGGATGCAGGATCGCCGTGGTTTGCAGAATTGTGCCGGCAATGCCCAACAGACCGACCATGGCGAAGGCCAGGATCAGGCTGCGCCGGGTCGCCGCACGTTCTTTCGCGAGGCTTTCGCGCGATTCCGCAATCGTAACGCCCCAGGTGCTGCCATCGGCCAGCCGCACGGTCTGGTGTATGCGGCGCACCGGTTCGTTGGCCAGTGCGGTGGTGTCGCTCAACGCGGCACCTTTGGTGATGCCTGCCGGGACGTCCAGCTTTTCGCTCAGCATAGAGGGGGAGGTGTAGATGCGGCCATCGGGCGCGCTGATCTGCCAATACCGGCCCGAGAACGGCGTGCTGTAGCCCGGGTCAAGCACCAGATCGCCAACCTTTTCAGGCGCGGCGGAGGAGTCGTTCAAAGCCACGATCAGCTGTGCATGGCGGTATTTCAGCGCATTGTCGAAGCGTTGCTGCGCGATGCTGCTCATCAAGAAGTAAAGCAGGTAAGTGCCCACCGTGACGGCCAGAATGGCGGAGAGGACCCCGCCCAGAATGGCGCGTCTGCGCAGCGACAGCATCAGGCCGCGTCAACCATATAGCCGCGCCCGCGTATCGTTTGGATAAAATCCGCGCCAAGCTTTTTGCGCAACCGGGTGATGAAGACCGCAATCGTGTTGCTGTCGCGATCCCCGTCATAGGAATAGATATGTTCTGACAGTTCGGTGCGCGAAATCAATCGGCCGCTATTGTGGACAAGGTAGGACAGCACCGCGACCTCCTGGCTGGTCAGATCGACCGGAATGCCATTCGCCGCGACCCGGCCCGTGCGCGTGTCAAAGGTGATATCGCCCTTCTCGAAAAGCGGGTTTGTCTGGCCGGATGCGCGGCGCAGCATGGCACGGACCCGCGCGGCAAGCTCCGACATGTTGAAGGGTTTGGTCATGTAGTCATCTGCGCCCGCATCGAGCCCATCGACCCGGTCCGACCAGCCGTCACGCGCGGTCAGGATCAGCACAGGAGTGTCGATCCCTTCGTTGCGCCATTTCTTGAGCACCGAGATGCCATCCTGTCCGGGCAGACCAATATCTATGATGATCATGTCATAGGGTTCCGTCGAGCCCAGGAAATGGGCTTCATCCCCGTCGTGGACGACATCAACCGCACGCCCTTCTGCCAGAAGCAGCGCTTTGATCTGGCTGCTCAGGAGCTGTTCATCTTCTGCAAGCAATATTCTCATATTCGCGGGATTATCCACGGATTGCGGTGGTTTTATGGCTCCTGTCGGGCCAATTCATGCAGCGCGGCCGGGGGGATGGCCCCCCCGAAAAAGAAAAACGGCCGCCCAGAGCGACCGCTTTTCTTGGAGGGATGTGGGGCGGCGCTGCGGACACCGCCCCTTGGTCTTCTTGGTTATGTGTAGCGAGAACCAAAATTTGTATCGCGGGAAATGGGAGCAGAGACCCGTTGGTGACCGTTGAGTGGCCCCCGCGCTACGTCCAAACGGCAGATAAGCCCAATCTGGCTTTGGTCGCGGCAGGTGCCCAGTTGAGGGGTGGTCACAAACATCATCATTTCCCTTCTACCGATCTGGTGGCGAGATGGCTTGGTTGCACTCACCGCCGCCCGATATCGATGAAATCTTTATGACAGAACGGTATTTAACCAAGTGCGAACCGTCTGTTCATATTCGGTTCATGTTGTTGGAGTCCACTTAAAGCATTGATATAAAGGTATAAAAATCCATAGGGCAGCGCCTATTTTTCGGCGTAAGCCGTATAGCGCCCGTCCAAGATGAACAAGACCTGACGAATCGCATTACCGCAAGAGCTGCAAGGCGGGGTCCAGTTCCGATTGCTGATCCTGCGCCCCGGCCCAAAGCATCGCCGACCAGGCAGTAAAGTTAACCTATGGTCACCCTATTGGCACATCGCGCCAAAATCTTGTCACACTCGCCGGCTAAACTGCGCCGTATTAAGGGGCAATGCCCGTGTTGCGGTGGTTTGTTTAAAGTGAGCGATGGTTAACAATGAAGGTTTATCGATTGCCGGTCCGGGTGTCGGACCGCGAAAAGGAAGACACTGACCGTGCCGCCGTCGTAATGGGCGCATCTCTGTTTCACCGCCGGTTTCTTGCTGTGCTGGATGACCGGCTCGCCCGGGTTGAAGATCACGCCCATGCCCTGGCTGACGGGCAGATGCCGCATTTTCTGCTCGCCGCCATTCAGGAAGAGGCGCAAAACATCGCGGCAACTGCAATTTCCGCCGGGTGGGTGACGCTTGCGCTGTTGGCCCGCGATCTTGATCGCAGCATTCAAGAGCTGTGGCGCGACACAATCACCGCTGAGGGCGCGCAGACTTTGCTTCCCGGATTGCACAAGCTGCTGCATGAGGGGACGTTGGCGGTGCGCTCCAGCTGAACGCAGGCTCCTTTTTCCCTGACCTTCTTGAGGGCTCTTGCGACTGCGTGTCAGTCCAGCACCGCCGAGCCGCTTTTCCACCGGCCTGCAAAGATGCGCAGGTGAAAGCCGGGCAGCTTGACGATTTCCTCGAACAGCACCACGGCCAGTATCCAGGTCACGCTTACGTCGAAATAGAGCGTCAGCGCGGCGGTCAGGGGTACTTTGAACAGCCATTGTGCGCCCAGAAACAGGTTCATCACATAAACCGTGTCACCCGCCGCCCGTAGCGTGTTGCCGCAAATCGCGTTGGAACATTTCGGGAAAGGCAGCAGCACCAGGACTGGGATGAACCCCAGCAGGGCCGCCGTGGTCGAAGCCTCCAGCCCTGCATAGAGGCTTTCTGCCAGAAGACAGACCGCAAGATAAGTGCAGGCCACCAGCGCCGCGGCCACGAAGACACCGCGCCAGGCGCGGCCCAGAAACAGGTCCAGCCGGTCGGGTGCTGTCTGCGCGCCCAGCATCTGCGCGATGACGATGCCGGTTGATTGCGCCCAGGCCATGCCAACGGTGCCCGCCACATGAATCCAGGGCATGATCAGCGTCATGGCGGCGAATTCGGTGACGTCTAAAGTCGCGTAAAGCAGCATGCAGACCTGTTGCGCGATGCCTGCGCTCACAAATGTCGCGGCAATCGGCAGGGAGAAGCGCAGATGCCGCCCCAACGCAGTCGCAAATGAGCCGGTATGCCAGCCCGCCGCGCTGAATATCCGCGCCTCCGAGTGGCGCAACATCAGCGCCAGGAAGACCACGCGGATCAAGGCCGCCGCGCTGCTGCCGATCGCGGCCCCGATCAGTCCAAGCTCTGGCATGCCGAAGAGCCCGTGGATCAGGGCCGCGCTGATCACGACATTGAGGGGCAGGGACAACGCGTAGCTGTAAAGCGGCACCCGCGTGCGGCCGCAGCCGTTGAAATAGCTGCCGATGCACTGGCTGAACGCCTCAAAGATGAACAGGGCCGAAAGCGCATAGAGATAGCCCAGCGCGTCTGCCGCGATTGGTGGCGTATGCGCGAAGGCCGCGATGATCTGGGCGCCAAAGACCAGGATCAGCAAAAGGCCCACCGCTACGGCTGCCAGATTGATCGCGATGCCGCAGACCAGCCCGGCCTTGAGGCGCTGTGCGTCGCCCGTCCCAAAGGCTTGGGCGATCCGTATCTGAGTGGCGCTGGAAAAGGCAAAGAGGAATGCGACCAGCAAGCCCGACAGGGCAGAGGCCAACCCCATCGCGGCCAAGGCGGCCTCTCCAAGGGAAGAGACGAGATAGGCGTCGATCACCACGATGCCGTGAAACATCACCGCCTTGATCGCAAGCGGCCAGGCCAGATCAAAAACGGTGCGGCTGCCTGGGGTGGGGGCAGGGTGCGGCTGTGCCGCGGCCCCGGGCGTCAGGCTCGCCATGGCTGCGCGTGACCTGCACCCGTGCCTGCTGCGGCGTCAGTCCTCAAAGAAATCGGCGTGGGACTTGCGGATGCCCGCGACCACCGAGTCGAGCCGCGACAGGTGGCGATTGATCTCTTTGACCACGGTGGCCTCGTCTTGCGCGACAACCGCGCCGAATATCCGGCGGTGATCATCAATCAGCTCGCCCATCGCTTCGGGACGCGCCAGGCTGAGGATGCAGATGCGGTCGACCTGCGCCTTGTTGTCCACCACGGCCTCAAACACAAACTCGCTGTCAGCGGCCACGCAAAACAGCCTGTGAAAATCATAGTCAAGCTGATGAAACCGGTCGACATCGCCTTCCTCAATCGCCTTTTGCTGGGCGTCGATGCTCTTTTCGAAGCGCGCGCGCAGCTTTTTGTCCAGAGGTTTGGCGCAGGCGCGGCGCAGCACCTCGCATTCGATGGCCGCGCGGATGAAACGCGCGCGCAGGATGGTTTCGTTCGAGAAGCGGCGCACCACCGTGGCGCGTTGCGGACGCACCAAAAGCAGGTTGCGGTTCGCCAGCCGGATAAATGCCTCGCGCACCGGTTGCCTTGAGACGTCGAAATGCTCCGCGATCTCCACCTCGGAAATGCGCGCGCCGGGCAGCAGTTTCAGCGAGTTGATCTGCGTGTACAGAAAGTCATAAACGTCATCGGCGCTGGTGCGCCTATTCACGGTACGAAGGGTCTGCTGCATTGGCGCTCCGATCACTTTACACGCAATCGATACCATACTAGAAGTCATATGAGAAGCGCCTTGAGTGAAACAGCGCTTTTGCCAGGACATCCCATCTGCGAGGTAACGGATCAATGCCAAGTGATAAAACCAATGTCTGGGTCGAGGCGGGCGAGGGGGTGCGGCGGCGCATTCTGGCGCATACGCCCGAGGCAATGACCGTCGAGGTCGAGTTCCAGTCCGGCGCGCTGGGTGATCCGCATAGCCATGCGCATGTGCAGACGATCTTCTGCGCCGCAGGCACATTCCGCTTCACCGTGGGGGATGAGGAAAAGACGATCTCTGCCGGTGACAGCCTGATCATTCCGTCCAATGTCACGCATGGTTGCGTTGCCTTGGAAGCGGGCAAACTGATCGACAGCTTCACGCCGCGCCGCGACGACTTCCTCTGATCACCAGCGCGGCACCTGACGCACATAGTCGGGGATGTAGCGCTTGATTTCTTCGGTGTCGTTGCGGTCGGTCCTGCTTTGCCTGAGATAGGCTTCGTGCAGCTCGGCCATGGCGTCACGGTCGAGCGCGACTCCAAGGCCCGGACCCTTGGGAACGGGCAGGGCGCCGTCCTTGAATTGCCAGCGTCCGCCCCTGATCACATCATGATTTGTCCATGGGTAATGCGTGTCGCTGTCATAAGTCAGGTTGGGCGTAGCTGCAGCCACATGGGTGGTCGCGGCGAGGCTGATGCCCAGATGGGTATTGGAATGCATCGACACGCCCATTCCCGCAGCCCGGCACATCTCGCCCAAGTGGCGCGCGCCGGTGGGGCCGCGCCAGTAATGAATGTCTGACAGCACAATCTGAAAGGCGTCCTTGGCGTAACCTTCAAAAACATCCGGGAATTCGACGGCAACAAGGTTGGTGGACAAGGGCGTGTCAGTCAGCGCTGACAACTCAGCCATCCCGTTCATGCCGCGCACCGGGTCTTCGAGATATTCAAGTTCGCGCCCCATCGCATCGCAGACCCGTTTGGCGGTCGGCACCCGCCAAGCGCCCATCGGGTCGATTCGCAGCGGGTGGTCGGGAAAGCGCGCGCGCAGCGCCAACATCGCCTCGATCTCTGCATCGGGGTCGAGAACCCCACCTTTGAGCTTGAGCGATTTGAACCCGTGTTTGGCAACAAACTCTTCGGCCTGCGCCACGAGCGTATCGGTGTTCATCACCTCGCCAAAGAAATCCTGCCCCGGCTGATCTTCGGGCTTGGCGAATTTGAAAAACAGATAGGCGCTGAAATTGACCTTGGCGCGCACGGCCCCGCCCAGAATGTCGCAGACCGGGCGGCCCGTTGCGTGGCCTTGAATATCAAGCAGGGCGATCTCGAAGCCGGAATAGACCACATCGACAACCTGATGCTGTGCCAGCATTGTTTTGTGGTTGATGCCACCCGCATCGGGCAGGGCCGCGGCCACGCGCGCGGCCAGCTCGTTGAGGTGGAACGGGTCCATGCCAATCAGCGCAGGCGCGGCCTTGCGTAGTCCCTCCAACGTCTTCACCGCCCCGTAGGTTTCGCCCAGCCCGAGGGTTCCATCCTCGCATTCAACCTCGATGATTGAGCGCAGAAAATGCGAGCCATGCACGCCTTTCGTGTTAAGCAAGGGCATATCTTCGACCGCGACGGGTGTGATCCGTATCTCGGCGATTTTCATGGACGCCTCCAAATGGGCTGTTGACGAATGAGAGATATGTTGATTTGATCCGATACTAGCATACTAGTCAATAAGGCAGCCGGTGCAAAACCGCGCCACGCAGAGCTCAGGGAGGGGCGATGTCGGGGGTCTCTATAGAGAAGGTGTTCAAGCGTTACGGCGCCGTGCAGGTTGTCCATGGCGTCGACCTGACCGTTCGGGAAAAAGAGTTCGTCGTGCTTGTGGGGCCATCGGGCTGCGGCAAGTCCACGACGCTGCGGATGGTGGCCGGGCTTGAAGAAATCTCGGAGGGCGAAATCTCCATTGACGGCCGGGTCGTGAACCGGGTCGCGCCGAAAGACCGCGATGTGGCGATGGTGTTTCAGAACTACGCGCTTTACCCGCATTTGAACGTTGCCGACAATATGGCCTTCGGGCTGCGTATCCGCCGCATGCCAAAGGCCGAGGTGGACAGGCAGATCGCGGATGTGGCCGAAATTCTGGGCCTTACGGAGTATCTTGAACGCAGGCCTGCCGATTTGTCGGGTGGTCAACGGCAGCGCGTCGCCATGGGGCGCGCGATTGTGCGCCACCCCAAGGTGTTCCTCTTTGACGAGCCGCTGTCGAACCTTGATGCAAAGCTGCGCACTCAGATGCGCGCCGAGATCCGGCGGTTGCATAACCGGCTTGGCGTCACCTCGATCTATGTCACCCATGATCAGGTCGAGGCGATGACATTGGCCGACCGCATCGTGGTAATGAATGATGGGCGGATCGAACAGGTCGGCACGCCCATGGAGCTGTTCAACAACCCTGCCAACACCTTCGTGGCCGGGTTTTTGGGCTCACCGCCAATGAACCAGATACGCGGCACGCTCACGCAAGGCGGCGCGCGGATTGGTGGCCAAGAACTACAGGTGTCCGCAGCAGGGCAAAATCAGGCCGGGCGCGATGTGGTGGTGGGCATCCGCCCCGAACATATCTCGCTCAAGCCCGGGCCGAAGACGTCGCCACTGCCGATCAATCTTGATCTGGTAGAGCCGCTGGGCTCTGAGGCGTTGTTGCACGGCTCTTTCGAGGAGACCCCGATGGTGCTGAAGGTCGAGACGAATGGCGATGTCTCGCACCTGTCGGGCATCAGTGAGGTGCATGTTCCTGCTGAGCTGGTCCATCTATTTGACGCTGAAACCGGCGCGGCGATCCGCGGCCACGCGGCTGGGTGAGGCGGGTAGATGGTCGACGAGAACATCTCCGCCGTGCCGCAGCCGCAGGCCAAGCCCAAGACGGCACAAAAAGAAAGCCGGCTGAGCTACTACGTGGATCACTTCAAACGCGAATGGCAGATCTACGCGATGCTCCTGCCCACGATCATCTGGTTCGTGGTGTTCCTTTACAAGCCAATGTACGGGCTTCAAATTGCGTTCAAGGACTATTCGATCTTCCGGGGAGTCTCGGGCAGCCCGTGGGTCGGTTGGGAGCATTTCCAGACCCTGTTTGCGAACGACTCCTTCATCCGTGCGATCAGGAACACGATCACAATCAGCGCGTATAACCTGCTCTTTGGCTTTCCCGCGCCGATCATATTGGCGTTGATGTTCAATGAAATCCTGCACGCGACCTACAAGCGCACTGCGCAAACCATCGTGTATCTGCCGCACTTTATCTCGTCGGTGATCATCGCCGGGATCGTGATCACCGCATTCTCGCCAACGGTCGGGGTCATCAATACGGTGATCGGGTGGCTGGGGTTTGACCCGGTCTACTTCCTCACACGGCCCGACTGGTTCCGGCCGATCTTCGTGGGGACCGGCATTTGGCAAGAGGCGGGCTTTGGCTCCATCGTCTTCCTCGCTGCAATCGCCGGGGTAAACCCATCGCTTTATGAAAGCGCGGTGGTGGACGGGGCGAACCGATGGCAGATGATGTGGAAAATCACCATTCCATCGATCCTGCCGACAATCCTGATCATGCTGATCATCCGCATCGGCAATGTGATGGAAGTGTCGTTCGAGCTGGTCATTCTGCTCTATCAACCCGCCACCTACGAGACGGCGGATGTGGTCAACACCTGGGTCTACCGCCAGGGTCTGCAATCCGGCCAATACGACGTCGCGGCGGCGGCGGGCCTGTTCAATGCGGTGGTGGCCTTCGTGCTGGTGATGGTCGCCAACACGCTGTCGCGCCGCTTCTCGCAGACGTCGCTGTGGTAGGGGGGACAGGCTGATGATGAATTGGAACCTCTATTCGCGCGGAGACAAGTTCTTCGCCATCGTGGTGTCGGTCCTGATCGGGATGTTCACGGTCGCGACGCTTTACCCGTTTATCTATATCGCCGCCGTCTCTTTCAGTTCGGGCTTTGCGGCGCAGGCGGGCAAGGTGGTGCTGACACCGATCGACGCGACGCTTGAGGCTTATGGCTATATCATCGCTGACCCGAAATTCTGGCTCAGCTACCGCAACACCTTCATCTACACGGTCGGCGGCACGCTCATGTCGCTGGCCTTCATTATCCCCGGCGCCTACGCTTTGTCGCGGCGGCAGCTGAAGGGGCGGCGGTTCTTCAACCTCTTTATCGCCTTCACCATGTGGTTCAACGCAGGCCTGATCCCCTTCTATCTCAATATGCGAGACCTGAATTTGCTGGACAGCATGTTCGGCATCATCCTCGCCTTTGCCGTCAATGCCTTCAACATCATCCTGCTCAGAAACTTCTTTGAGGCTATTCCGCAAAGTTTCGAAGAGGCGGCGCGGATGGATGGGGCCAATGACCTGCAGGTGCTCTGGAAGGTGTTTGTGCCGCTGTCGAAACCCGCAATCGCCACGATCACTCTGTTCTGTATCGTGTCGCGCTGGAACGGGTTCTTCTGGGCCATGGTGCTGCTGCAAAGCGAAGAAAAAATTCCGCTTCAGGTCTTCCTGCGTCACACGATTGCAAAGCTCAGCGATGACGACGAATTCGCGATAGTGCAAACCGATGCGGCCTTCAGCGCCGAAACGGTGACCGCCGCGATCATTGTCTGTTCGATCATCCCCGTGCTCATCGTCTACCCGTTTATCCAGAAATACTTCGAAAAAGGCATCCTGCTTGGGGGTGTCAAAGAATGACAACGCAAATGGGAGGAAATCAAATGCGTAAATTGAGCCTAGCGGCCGCCTTGCTTGCCGGGAGTGCAATTGCCGCACCCGTTCTGGCAGACGGCCATCTACAAATTGTCGATGAACCGCTTGAATTGACAATCCAGATGAACCACCGCGCTTACCCGGTCTATGAAGAAGATTGGCCGGTCGAGCAAAAAGCGCGCGAGCTGACCAACATCCGCCTCAAAGATGTCACCGTCGGCGCGAACATGACCACCGACTCCGAGAACACCGGTCGGACCGAGGCGTTGAACCTGATGCTGGCAAGCGGCAACGTGCCGGATATCGTGGGCTCCAGCCGCATCCGCGACTTCGTAAACCAGTTCGGCCCTGAGGGCGCATTCATCCCGCTCAATGATCTGATTGCCGAGCATGCGCCGAATATCACGGCCTATTATGCGACGCGCCCCGATATCGAGGCGGCGGTGAAAGCGGCTGATGGGCAGATGTACTATATCCCCTATCTGCCGGACGGCAAATACGGTCGGGCCTACTGGATCCGCACCGACTGGCTGGACGCGCTGGGCCTCGATATGCCCGAGACGGTTGACGAATATGAGGCCGTGTTGCGTGCCTTCAAAACGCAAGATCCAAACGGCAATGGCGAGGCCGACGAGGTTCCGTTCTTTGTGCGCCAATGGCCAGAACTCATTCGCCTCGTCACGCTTTGGGACGGCCGCGCGCATGGCTCTGACACCTATCACGACTTCCTCATCGAGGATGGCAAGATCGACCATGGCTATGTTGGCGAAGGCTACCGCGAAGGCATCAAGAACCTGGCCCGGTGGTATGCCGAAGGTCTGATCGATGCCGAGGTCTTCACACGCGGCTCGTCCGCGCGGGACTTCCTGCTGTCGGAAAACCTGGGCGGCTCGACACATGACTGGTTTGCCTCGACATCGGGCTATAACCGCCTGTCGTCAGATATTGACGGCTTCGAGTTCAAGGCCTTCCTGCCGCCTGCGTCCCCATCGGGTCGTCGCATCGAAGAGCATCGCCGCATTCTGGTAAAGCCGGATGGTTGGGCGATTGGCTTTGAGAATGAGCACCTTGTCGAGACGATCAAGTATTTCGACTTCTGGTTCACCGAAGAGGGCCGTCGTTTGGCCAACTTTGGGGTTGAGGGCATGCATTACGACATGATCGACGGCAAGCCGATCTTCAAACAGGAATTCCTGGATGCAGGCCCCGTCAACCGCTCGCTCTACCAAGTCGGTGCGCAGCTGCAAGGTCGCGGTTACTTCCAGGATTACAATTATGAAATCCAGTGGAGCAACGAGTTCGCTCTGGAAGGGATCGCGCTCTATGACACCATGGATCTGCTGATCCCTGACTTCTTGGGCGTGGCGTTCACACCCGACGAGCAGAAGACCTATGACCGCACCTGGGGCACGATCCGCGACTATATGCTGGAGCGTCAGCAAAGCTGGATCCTGGGCAACGGCGATGTCGAAGCCGACTGGGATGCATATATCGCTCAGATCAAGTCGATGGGCTGGGATGAGCTGATCGGCGTCATGCAGACGGCCTATGACCGCCAATACGGCGGCTGATCTAGGCCCAGCACCAAGCAGGCGGCGCACATCTCCCGGCGCCGCCTGTTCACCACTCTTTCTATAGGAACCGGTATGTCTGCCACCTCCGCAAATCCCAGCGGCCTGCCTCCGCTTGACCAGCCGCCAGCCGGGCGCATGATGATCCAATACGCGCCCGACGCGGCCACTGAGATCACCGAGAACCCGCCGCGCTTCACCTGGTTGCCCGATATTGATGACGAGGCGCGCTTTGCGCTGCGGATCACGGGTGCTGACGGGGCGCAGGTTTTTGAGGACATTCCGGTCAATTTCTTCACCCCGCCGGACCCTTTGGCGGCAGGTGATTATTCCTGGGCCTATGCCGTCTGGGCTGATGGCGCGCAGGCCAGCCAATGGTGCACGGAGCGCAGCTTTACCGTCGCCGCCGATCTGCCCGAAACGCCGCTGGCGCTTCGCTCGGCCCGGCTAAAGGACGCAAACCCGGCCCACCCGCGGCTTTGGTTGGGCCCGAAGGAGCTGAAAGCCTTCCGCCGCGATGTCGGCAAATCGGCCGATCACTGCAACTGGGCAAAGTTTCACGAAAAAAGCGTCAAGCCCTGGGTCGGCAAACCCGCGATGAAAGAGCCTGCGGGCTATCCCAATGATACCCGCACGGCCCCGATCTGGCGCCAGACCTATATTGACTGCCAAGAGCTGCTTTACGCGATCCGCCACCTGAGCGTCGCGGGCCATGTCCTTGAAAATGATGACTATCTTGCGACGGCGAAGGACTGGCTTTTGGAAGCGGCCTCCTGGAACCCGGATGGCAAAACCTCCCGCGCTTATACGGATGAATGGGCCTACCGCGTCTGTCTGGCGCTTGCCTGGGGCTATGACTGGTTGCATGGCGCGCTGTCCGAGGCGGAGCGTGACACGGTGCGCGCAAGCCTTCTGGCCCGCACCCGGCAGGTGGCCGATCACGCCATCAAGAATGCCTCGATACATGTCTTCCCCTATGACAGCCACGCGGTCCGCTCGATCTCTGCGGTGTTGATCCCGTCCTGCATTGCCATGCTGGGCGAAGAGCCCGAGGCGGAAGACTGGCTGCATTATTCGGTCGAGTTTCTATCCACGGTCTACTCGCCTTGGGGTGACAGCGACGGCGGTTGGGCCGAAGGGCCGCATTATTGGATGACCGGGATGGCCTATCTGATCGATGCTGCGAACCTTCTGCGCAGCTATACCGGTATTGATCTGTATAAGCGCCCGTTCTTTCAGAACACTGGTGACTTCCCGCTTTACACCAAAGCGCCAAACACGCGCCGCGCAACCTTTGGCGATGACGCGACAATGGGCGATCCGGTCTCGCTGAAAGTGGGCTACAACCTGCGCCAGTTTGCCGGTGTCACCGGCAACGGGGCCTATCAATGGTATTTTGACGAGATCATCCGCAATGACAAAGGCACTGAGATGGCCTTTTACAATTACGGCTGGTGGGACCTGAATTTTGACGACATGGTCTTCCGTCATGATTTCGGTGAGGTCGCGCCCGCCGCGCCGACCGAGCGGCTGCGCCATTTCAAGGGCGTCGGCTGGGCTGCGATCCAGACCCATATGGATGACCCCGACCGGCACATACAGTTTGTGATGAAATCCAGCCGGTTCGGTTCGATCAGCCACAGCCACGGGGATCAGAACGCTTTTTGCATGTCGGCCTTTGGCGAGGATCTGGCGATCCAGTCAGGCCATTATGTGGCGTTCAACAGCTCGATGCACCGCGCGTGGCGCAGGCAGACACGGTCGAAAAACGCGATCCTGATCAACGACAAAGGCCAGTATGCCGAAAGCGACAAGCCAACGGCTTTGGCCGCGTCTGGCCGCATTCTCGCCGCTGAGGAGCGGGAGGATCATATCTTCATTTCCGGCGACGCGACCGCCGCCTACCAGAGCCTCTCGCCCGAGGTCACATTGGCGCAGCGCGATTTCTATTTCGTCCGGGACGAGTATTTCGTGATTGTCGATACGGTCGATGCCGATACGCCGGTGACGTTGAACTGGCTGCTGCATGCCAATGGCCCGTTCGAGCTGGGCTCAAACACCTTCCGCTACGCCGGGAAGCGCGCAGGGTTTTACGGCAAGATCCTGTGGTCCGAGGGCGGGGAGGGAAGCCTAAGCCAGGTGACCGGCTACCCCGGGGTAGAGCCTTCCGATTATGACGGGCTGGACCAATCCACCCATCTCGACATCGCCTTTCCCGCCTCCACGCGACACCGGGTCGCGACTTTGCTGGTGCCCTATCGGTTGGAGGCGCCCAAGCGCGTGTTCAACTTCCTCGATGACCAGGGCTACGACGTGAACCTCTACCTGACAGATGCGCAAGAGCGCTCGTTCAAAGTGGTCATCCCCAAATCATTTGCGGCCACGCCTGACACGTAAGGCCCGCAGCTAAAGAAGGACAAACCTATGAAACTCAACGGCAAAACCGCGATTGTCACCGGCGGCGGGCGCGATATTGGCGCCGCTGTTGCGCTCAAGCTGGCCTCGGAGGGGGCGAATGTCGCGATCAACTATTTTGCCAGCAGCACGGGGGCGGACGAGGTCGTGGCCCAGATCACAGCCGCTGGTGGCCATGCCTTTGCCATGCAGGGCGATTTGAAAAACGAGGCGGATGTCGCAGCGCTGGTGGGCCGGACGGTCGAGGTGTTTGGCGGCGTCGATATTCTGGTCAACAATGCCGGTGGCCTTGTCGCGCGCAAAACCATTGCCGAGATGTCGCTGGCCCATTGGGTGGAGGTGATGGACCTGAACCTGACCAGCACGTTCCTGATGATCAACGCCACTTTGCAGCATATGAAAAGCGGCACAATCGTGAACCTGGCCAGCCAGGCCGGGCGCGATGGGGGCGGGCCGGGCGCGGTGCCCTACGCCACGTCCAAAGGGGCGGTGATGACGATGACCCGCGGGCTGGCAAAAGAGCTTGGCCCCGAGATCCGCGTCAACGCCTTATGCCCGGGCATGATCGACACGGATTTCCACAACATCCATACGCCTGATGCGGGCCGCCGCGGGTTCGAGGCGAACGCCCCCCTGCGTCGTCAGGGCCGCGTCGAGGATACCGCCAATCTCGTGCTGTTTCTGGCCTGCGACGACAGCGCCTTCATCACGGGTGCCAATGTCGACATCAACGGGGGCATGCTTTTCTCGTAAGTCGTTCACCGCGTTGGGGCGGTTG
>CAYLVP010000021.1:44589-46357 GCA_964387155.1 uncultured Rhodobacterales bacterium
CGCCCGGCAAGACTGGCCCCGGCGGGGATAGCATTACTGAAAGGACACTCCCGTGCTCACCGTCAAGACCATGTATGCCGTCGATCCCGAAACCACCAAGGCGATGGACACCACCGCGCTGCGCGACACGTTTCACGTGCCGGGCCTGTTTGAGGACGGCAAGATCAACCTCACCTATACGCATTATGACCGGATGATCGTGGGGGCGGCGGTCCCCGGCGGCGCTGATCTGGTGCTCGACCATGTGGCCGAGGCCGGGACACCCAGCGTGCTGGACCGGCGCGAGATGGGTATCCTCAATATCGGGGAACCTGCCACCGTCACCTGCGGCGCGGATAGCTATGAGCTGGCGCGCGGCGATATCCTCTATCTCGGTATGGGCGCAGGCACGGTCACCTTCTCGGGCAAGGGGCGGTTCTATATCATTTCCACCCCCGCCCATCGGACGCTGCCCAACAGGCTGATCACGATTGAGGATGCCGAGAGCCTCAGCCTTGGGTCTTCGGAGACGGCAAATGACCGCACCATCTACATGTTCATCCACCCCGAGGTGATGGAAAGCTGTCAGCTGGTGATGGGCTACACGATGTTTCATGGCGGCTCCGTCTGGAACACGATGCCCGCCCACCTGCATGACCGCCGGATGGAGGCCTATCTCTATTTCGACCTTGCCGAAGAGAACCGTGTTTTCCACTTCATGGGAGAGCCGCAAGAGACCCGCCACATTGTCATGAGCAATGAAGAGGCTGTCGTCTCCCCGCCCTGGTCGATCCATTGCGGGGCGGGCACGGGCAGCTATACGTTCTGCTGGGCCATGGCGGGTGACAATGTCGATTATAAAGATGTCGACATGGTCGCGATGGGGGATCTGCGATGAGCCTGTTTGAGCTGTCTGGCAAGCGCGCGCTCGTCACCGGCGCGAATGCCGGGATTGGGCAGGCCATTGCGGTCGAGCTGGCCCGTGCCGGGGCGCAGGTGGTCTGTGCCGGGCGGCGCTCTTGCGATGCGACGCTCGAGGCAATCGCGCAGGCCGGTGGGACGGGGGAGGGCGTCAAGATCGACTTTGCCGACCCTATGGCAGGCCGCGACGCCATTGCCGGGCTTGGAGCCCTTGATATCCTCGTCAACAATGCCGGGATCATCCGGCGCGACGACTCTGTCGCCTTCTCCGAAAAAGACTGGGACGATGTCATGGACGTCAACCTCAAGGCGCTGTTCTTCACCACGCAGGCCTTCGCCAAACAGGCGCTGGAGCGTGGCGCAGGCGGCAAGGTCGTCAATATCGCCTCGCTCCTGTCCTTTCAGGGCGGCATTCGGGTGCCCTCCTACACGGCGTCCAAGCATGGCGTTGCAGGGCTGACAAAGATCATGGCCAATGAATGGGCGGGCAAAGGGATCAATGTGAATGCCATTGCCCCCGGCTATATCGCGACCGAGAACACGCGCGCTCTGCGCGAGGATCCTGTCAGATCTTCCGAAATTCTGGGCCGGATCCCTGCGGGTCGCTGGGGCGATCCGACCGATATTGCCGGAACCGCTGTCTACCTCGCCTCCCGTGCTGCCGATTACGTCACCGGCGCGGTTCTGAATGTCGATGGCGGCTGGCTCGCGCGCTGACGTCACGAAGGCTCTGGGGCCAGAAATCCCGCGCTGCCGAACTGGGACCGTAACATCAAAAAGGGCTCAGCAATCTCTTGCTAAGCCCTTGAATTCTTTGGCTCCGGCGGTAGGGATCGAACCTACGACCAATTGATTAACAGTCAACTGC
>CAYLVP010000022.1:0-44535 GCA_964387155.1 uncultured Rhodobacterales bacterium
CGAGGTTCACCTGCACCGTGCAGGTGCGCCGCATCATCTGCGTGCCATGCGTGCCGACCTTGCCCATATAGGCGTCCATCAGCTTGTAGCGCCCCTTGGGCATAAGCGGCATCTGCTCATGGGTCCATTCAGGCGCGGCCCCAAGCCCGATGAACTTCGCGCCGATCTTGTCCGCGACGGTTTGCACCTGCCGCAGATGTTCATTCACCTCGTCGCAAGTCTCGTGAATGGTTTCGAGCGGCGCGCCGGACAGCTCTAGCTGGCCACCGGGTTCGAGCGAGACATTCGCCCCGTCCTTGACCAGCCCCACAATATTATCGCCCTCGTTGACGGCCTCCCAGCCAAACGCATCGCGCAGGCCTTCAAGGACCGCCTTGATCGAGCGCGGCCCGTCATAGGGCAGCGGCAGATGCGTATCCTCGCAATATCCGAACTTCTCGTGCTCCGTGCCGATGCGCCAGTCTTGCCTGGGCTTGCACCCGGCCTCCAAATAGCCTGCCAGCTGGGAATGGTCGGTGATCGGGCCGCCGCCGGATTGAGGGATGGACATATCTGAGCTCCGATCTTTTAGATGGCGCTAGGGATGAAAGAGCGGGGCGGCGAAGTCAATGCAGCGCGGCACGCGGCTTGGACCAGATCACGAAGCTGTCATGGTTGGTCGACCCCATGGCCTTGGTCGCTGCCGCATAATCCACACCGTCTAGCGCCGCAAAAGCGTCGAATAACTGTTCCGCCCCTGCAGCGGAATTGGGGATCGTCAGCGTGGCGCCGCCATCTTCCTCCAACACCCAATGCAAATCCTCCGCCCAGGGACCTTCCGTGTTGCTCACGGCTGTGATCCTGGCCAGTTGGTTGATCGACACTGCGCCGCCCTCATAGGCTGCGAGATAGCTGATTTGCCGCTCGTCCACCTCGACCAGACCGGGGCCTATTTGATCGGTCGCGAAGGCGCGCCTGCGCCACGCCGTGTAGGCCAATCCCAGACCGGCAAAGACCACCAGCGCCCCAAGCGCGATCCAGAACCAGCCGATGCGCGTCATGAACCAGACCCCGATCAAAGCGGTGGCAAGGCCCGCCAGAAGCTCGGAATATTTCTGCAAAACCGCGAGAACCTCGGGCCGGATCATTGCCAGTCCCCCAAACTGCTTTGCCAAAGTGTCAGGGCCGCCACGGCGGCGGTATCAGCGCGCAGGATGCGGGGGCCAAGGCTTGTTGGCGTGGCCTGCGGCAGCGCCATCAGGCGGTCCCGTTCCTTGGGGCTGAATCCCCCTTCTGGGCCAATCAGAATGGCCCATTTATCGCCGCTTGCCTCGGCCAGCGTTTCAGCCGGGCCGACCCGCGCCTCATCGCAGAACATCAGCTGCCGGTCCTCGGGCCAGGTGTCGAGCAAGGCCCCGAGCTTTGCCAGCGGATCAACCGGCGGCACAAAAGTCCCGCCGCATTGCTCTGCCGCCTCCATCGCATGGGCTTGCAACTTGTCTTGTCGGATACGGTCCGCATTCGTGTACTCGGTCTGCACCGGGCAAATGCGGGCGGCCCCCATCTCGGCCGCTTTCTCAACGATGAAATCGGTGCGGGCTTTCTTGATCGGCGCAAAGAGCAGCCAAAGATCGGGCGGCATCTGCAGGGGCCTGGTTTGCGCAACCACCCGCAGCAGCCCGCGGCGCTTGCCCGCATCCGCGACCTCGGCCAGAAACTCGCCATCACGCGAATTGAACAGCAAAATTTGTGCCCCCAGCCCCAGCCGCATGACGTTGAACAGATAGTTGGCCTGCCCCTGATCCAGCGGAACTGAATTGCCGGGGTCGAGCCCATGCTCTACACATAACCTGATCTTCGCATCCGCCATGAGGCCAACCTATGCCCGAGAACGTCGCAGCGCCAGAGGGTCCAGCCGCTGACGGCCAAGTCGTTGATGCGGTCCCTGAAAACTGGGTCGACACGCTGGCCCCGGCATGGAGCCGCCCTTACCTGCGGCTGAGCCGCGCGGACCGGCCCATCGGCACATGGCTGCTGTTGTTGCCCTGCTGGTGGGGCGTGTTACTGGCCGCCGCGTCCACCTCGTTCAAGCTGTTTGACCTCTGGATCATCCTGGGCTGCGCCATTGGTGCCTTTTTGATGCGTGGGGCGGGGTGCACTTGGAACGACATCACTGACAGGGAGTTCGACGCGCAGGTGGCGCGGACCCGGTCGCGCCCAATCCCGTCCGGGCAGGTCACGGTGAAGCAAGCCTTCGCCTGGCTGGTGGTGCAGGCCCTGCTCGCCTGCGCAATCTTGCTCACCTTCAACTGGCCCACCATTGGCCTGGGCATTTTGTCATTGTTACCCGTCGCGATCTACCCGTTTGCCAAGCGTTTCACATGGTGGCCGCAGGTTTTTCTGGGGCTCGCTTTCAACTGGGGCGCGCTGCTGGCATGGACGGCACATACCGGCTCGCTCGGATGGCCGGCAGTCGTGCTGTATGTCGCGGGCATCGCCTGGACGCTGTTCTACGACACGATCTACGCCCATCAAGACACCGAGGATGACGCGCTGATCGGCGTCAAATCCACAGCCCGGCTGTTTGGGGAGCACTCGGTGCTTTGGCTGCGCGGCTTCATGGTTGCAGCCGTGCTGCTTCTTGGGCTGGCAATCCTGCTGGCCCTGCTGGCCGCACCAGATCGCAACGTGCTGGCGCTGGCGCTCGCGCTTGCGGGTGCCTGGGGCTTTGGTTGGCATATGACATGGCAGCTGGGCCAGCTTGATACGCAGGATTGGAAGACCTGTCTGCGCCTGTTTCGCTCGAACCGAGATGCGGGTCTGATCCCTGCGCTGTTTCTCGCCCTCGCGGCGCTGCTTTGATTGAAAAACACGCGCGCAGCTTGTAGGACGAGGACCGGGATGGATCACTCAAAGAATCTCTGCTCATGAAGCCCAAGACAATTGCTGCCTTTGTTCTTGCTGTTGGCCTGTCGGTCGGTGGCGCTTACCTGTCCGCCGGTTGGGTGGAGGCGCGCTCGCTGCAGGCCGTCCGCTCAACCCTGATCGACGGGCAATATGACTGGGCGGAGGCGGGTGTTGACGGGTTGCAGGTCATCATCGGCGGTGTGGCCCCGGATGAGGCAAGCCGGTTCCGGGTCGTCAGCGATCTTGGGGGTGTCGTCGACCCTGACCGGATCGTGGACGACATGGATGTTGCGGCCTCCGCGCAGATCGAGCCGCCGCGTTTCACGGTGGAGATGCTGCGCAATGAGCGCGGCGTTTCGCTGATCGGGCTGATCCCATCCGAGGCCGGGCGCGACGATTTCACGCGCACCATCGAAAGGCTGATGAGCGACACGACCAAGGTCACAGACATGTTGGAGACCGCAAATTTCCCGATCCCGCGCGGGTGGGAGGCGGCGATCAGCTTTGCCACGGAGGCGTTGAACGATCTGCCCCGCTCCAAAATTTCGGTGTCTCATGACCGGGTGGAGATCACTGCGATCTCTGACAGCCCGGAGGAAAAGCGCCGCATCGAGGCGGAGTTGGCCCGCGCCGCGCCGTCCAATGTGACTCTCGTGCTCAACATCACCGCGCCGCGCCCGGTGATCAGCCCGTTTACCCTGCGCTACAAGCTGGTGGACGGGGCGGGCAGTTTCGACGCCTGCTCGGCCGACACACCTGAGGCGCGCGACGCGATCCTGAAGGCCGCCGGATCCGTCGGAACGCTGCCTGAGAGGCCCAGCTGCGCGGTCGGGCTCGGGGTGCCGTCACCCAACTGGACCAAGGCTGTTGGCATCGCGATACAGGGCCTAAAAGCGCTGGGCGGCGGAACGCTGACCTTTTCTGATGCGGATGTGACCATCGTTGCCCTGGAATCCACCGCGCAAGGGCATTTTGACCGGGTGATTGGCGATCTTGATGCCCTGTTGCCGGAGGTCTTCTCCCTCCATGCCGTACTGCCTGAAAAGGTCGTCGTGGACGGGACAGGTGACGGCGAAACCGTTGAATTCGTAGCCACGCACAGCCCCGAGGGCCTGCTGCAGCTGCGTGGCCGCCTGCCCGATGACGGTGTGGAGGAAATCGTAGGCTCCTATGCTCGCGCCCAATTTGGCAGTGAGGATGTGTATCTTGCCACGCGCGACGACGCGGACCTGCCGACTGACTGGCCCGTCCGCGTCCTTGCCGGGTTGGAGACGCTGGCCATGCTCGATCATGGCTCGGTCATCGTGCAGGAGGACTATCTTGAACTGCGCGGCGTGAGCGGGGTGAAGACGGCATCAGACGACGTTTCCCGTATCTTGGCTGACAAGCTGGGCGACAACGAGAATTTCGAAATCAGCGTCCGCTATGACGAGCTGCTGGATACGACGCTGAACATCCCAACGCCTGAGGAATGCGTGGACCGGCTGAACGGCATCCTTGCTTTGGGCAAGATCACCTTTGACCCGTCCTCCGCAGACATTTCAGATAGCGCGCAAGGCACGGTCGATGCGATTGCCGAGATCGCCAAGCAATGCGAGCGCGTGCAGATGGAGATCGGCGGCCATACTGACAGCCAGGGCCGCGAGGTCATGAACCAGGACCTCAGCCAGCAACGCGCCGACGCGGTGCTTATCGGGCTACAGCAGCGCCGGGTGCGCACCGGAAACATGACCGCGCGCGGCTATGGCGAGACCCAGCCAATCGCCGACAACAAGACCGAGGAGGGCCGCGAGGCCAACCGCCGGATCGAGTTCAAGCTGTTGACAGACGCCCGCGCCGCAGCCACAGACGACGACGGTGAAGAGCTTGCCGAAGAAACTGTGACACGCGGTGACCCCGCGCCAGAGACAGAGGGTACCAGTGAATAGAACTGAGTTTGTGATTGCCACGGCCATCATCCTGATGGTCGCTTTCTCTGTCGGCTATGTGATGTGCTGGCTGGTCCAGCGGTTCAGCCGGGTAACGACGGCAGATGTGGCCGAGCTGGATCAGATGGCCAAGGCCCTGCATGACGCGGAAGAAACCCGCGATCAGGCGATCACCTATCTGCAGCAACGCGAGGCAGAGCTGACCAACCAGCTGTCGCAGACAGAAGCAGAGCTAAGGGCGGCAATGGACGGGTTGCGCGCTGCGCGCCATGAGGCCGAAGAGCTGCGCGGCCGTCTCGACCGAGCGAATGCCAGCTGACGCCTTGCGCGCGGCCTAACCGCGCAGCCCACTGACCACCGTCTCAAATTCTTCTCGTTCGATGCGCAGCATAGCCCATCCCGGGAAGCGCCGGTCTGTCACAGGCGTGGAGCCGATAACAGCGATGTCGCTGTGGCGCGTGTCGCTATAGATCCGCTCCAACGTATCCATCACCTTGTCCTTTTCGCCTTCCAGCAGTTGGCAAAACCGCTCTCCGTCGAAAACAAGCGCGCCGGTGATGCGGTTGCGGCTATTGGCGGCTTCCGCATATTCGACAATATCGTCGACATCCTGCTCCGTCGTTCCGGGCTTTGCGACACTGGAATATACCACGCAGAACATAAGGTTGTGGCCCCTTAACCCCTCTGTGACTGTAAAGTTAAACCCGCCGGGTGCCGTCAGGCAAGCCTGTTGCACGCGTTCTGCACACGCCATTGCGCTGTGCTTTGGCGCGGGATGTTCACCCTCTGTCGGGAAAGCAGGGTCGAGCGGCCCCGCATCAAGCCGCTCAGGCGATAATCACCACCGCTTCAAAGCGGCTTCATCTTCGGCCTTGCTTTCAACCCAGCTGCTGCCCTCGGCTGTTGTTTCCTTCTTCCAGAAGGGCGCGCGGGATTTCAGGTAGTCCATCAGGAAATCTGCGGCCGCAAAGGCATCAGCCCGGTGGCGCGATGCCGTCGCCACCATCATGATAGTGTCGCCTGCTACAAGCGGTCCGTAGCGATGGATCACCAGCGCATCGGCTAGCGCCCACCGTTTCTTGGCCTGCGCCACAATCTCCGAGATCGCGCGTTCGGTCATGGCGGGGTAATGCTCAATCTCCATTACACTGAGCCCGGCTGCCACATCGCGCACCAAGCCGGTGAAGCTGACCACCGCCCCGACATCCGGGCCTTTGGCAGAAAACGCATTAAGCTCTGCGCCCGGGTCAAACGGCGCTTCCTGCACGCGCACGCTCATCTCAGCCACCTGTCATTGGCGGGAAGAAGGCCACTTCACGCGCACCGGCCAATGGGGCGTCAAACTCCGTCAGCTCCTGATCAATCGCCACTTTCAGCGCAGAGATATCTTCAAACGCCGCCGCATAGCGCGGCGCGCGTGCGCGCAGCTCCTGCACCAGATCCATCACGGTCGCGGCAGAGGTCTCCACCCGCTCTTTCGGCAAACCGATCCGTTCGCGCACCCAGGCGAAATAGAGCACGTCAACCATGCGTGTCCTCCCTCAGATGCGGCATGGCCTTACGCAGGTAGTCTACCCCGGTGATCAGGGTCAGCACGGCGGCGACGCCCAAAAGGGCCGCCCCTGCAACAAAGCAGGCCCGGGCCATATCAACATACCAGTGCAGCCCAAGCACATCTTCAACCTCGCCCTGCATGATGGCGCCCAGCATTGCGTCATCCATGCCGGTTGTGCGGTCCAGAAACTCATGCTCGAAAAGGCCTGCCGCAAAGAGCACGGCAATCGCGACCATCTGAGCGGTGGTTTTCCATTTGGCCAGGTTGGTCACTTTCAGGGTTCCGGCCGTGTCCCCCAAAAACTCCCGCAACCCGGAAACGAAGGTTTCGCGAAAAATGATCACGGTCGCGGGGATCAATATCCACGGGTTCATCCCCGAAAATCCAGTGATCACAAGAAGCGCAATAATCACCATCGCTTTGTCGGCAATCGGGTCCAGCATCGCGCCAAATTTGCTTTCCTGCTTCCAGGCGCGGGCCAGGTAGCCGTCAACATAATCCGTGATCGCCGCGCTCACAAAAAGGATTAGCGCAAACCAATCCGCCCAGGGCCGGGCAAAATAAAGAAACATGATCGCAACCCCCGGGGCGGCCAGCAGCCGCAAGAGGGTCAGGATATTGGGCAGGTTCCAATTCATGAGCAATCTCTACCGCGCTGCGGTCGTCGGGGGAAGACACCAAAGCGCGATGCCGCTGATCATCATTGTTCCAGAAATATCCCGGGGGTTTGGGGGCAGAGCCCCCAACCGGTCGGCACGCGCAGCGTGGCGAAACCTCAACCCTTCTCGTGAAAATAGTCGTAAATCTGCTGCGCCATGGCTTCTGATACGCCCTCCACCGCAGTCAGGTCCGCCAGATTGGCCCGGCCCACTGCCTTGGCCGAGCCGAAATGGGCCAGCAGCGCCTTTTTGCGTTTCGGCCCCACGCCTTCGATCTCGTCAAGCGGGCTCTTGATTTGGCTCTTGGCCCGTTTCGCGCGGTGGGTGCCGATAGCGAAGCGATGCGCCTCATCGCGCAAGCGTTGGATGAAATAGAGCACCGGGTCATTGTGTTTCAGGGCGAAGGGGCGTTTGCCGGTGCGGTAGAATTCTTCCTTGCCCGCGTCCCGGTCAATGCCCTTGGCAACGCCCACCATAGCAATATCCTCGACCCCCATATCCCGCATGATTTCGCGCACGGCCGCAACTTGCCCCGCACCGCCATCGATCAGCAGCAGATCCGGCCACATCGCTTTCTCGCGGTCAGGGTCTTCTTTCATCAAGCGCTTGAAGCGGCGCATCAGCACCTCTTTCATCATGCCGAAATCGTCGCCGGGGGTCAGCTCTTCGCCGCGAATGTTGAACTTGCGGTACTGGTTGCGCATGAACCCATCAGGGCCCGCCACGATCATGCCACCCACGGCATTGGTGCCTTGAATATGCGAGTTGTCATAAACCTCGATCCGCCTGGGTGGGCCGGGCAGCTCGAACACCTCGGCCACGCCTTTGAGAAGCTTGTTCTGGGTGGCGGTCTCGCTCATCTTGCGGGCGAGGCTTTCGCGGGCGTTTCGTGTGGCTCCGGCGATCAGCTCCATCTTCTCGCCGCGCTGCGGGACAAGGATCTCGACCTTGCGCCCCGCCTTCGAGGCCAGGGCCTCCGCCATCAGGTCATCATTCTCGATATCATGGCTGAGGATCACCTGCCGGGGCGGTTCCTTGTCAGAATAGAACTGCCCCATGAAGGCTTCCATGATCTCGGCGGGGGCGCTGTCATTGGGGATCTTCGGGTAATAATCCTTGTTGCCCCAGTTCTGGTTCGCGCGGATGAAAAAGACCTGCACGCAGGCCTGGCCATGTTCCAGATGCAGGGCAATCAGGTCGGCTTCCGCGACACCTTTGGGGTTGATGCCTTGCGCCGTTTGAACCTGGGTGAGCGCGCGGATGCGGTCGCGCAAGGCGGCGGCGCGTTCAAACTCCATCGCTTCCGAGGCTGCCTGCATCTCTTGCGCCAATTGCTCCTGAACGCGGGTGGATCGCCCGGTCAGGAACCGCTCCGCGTCCTTGACGAGTGCGCGGTAGGCCTCCTGGCTGATATGGCCCACGCAAGGCGCCGAGCAGCGTTTGATCTGATATTGCAGACATGGCCGCGTCCGCGTCTCGAAATTGCTGTCGGTGCAGTCGCGCAGTAGGAAGGCGCGTTGCAGCTGGTTCAACGTCCGGTTCACCGCGCCCGCCGAGGCGAAGGGGCCATAATAATCGCCCTTCTCCTTCTTGGCCCCGCGGTGCTTCTTGATTTGTGGAAAGCTATGCCCTTTGGCCACCAATATGTTGGGAAAGCTTTTGTCGTCGCGCAGCAGCACGTTGTATTTGGGCTTGAGCTGCTTGATCAGGTTTTGCTCAAGCAGCAGCGCCTCGGTCTCTGTTTTGGTGGTCAGAAACATCATCGATGCGGTGCGGGAGATCATCGTGGCGATGCGGGCAGAATGCCCGGACGGCTTCGCATAATTTGCGACGCGCTTCTTCAGGTTCCGGGCCTTGCCGACATAAAGCACGCGTTGCTGGTCATCGAGCATGCGGTAGACGCCGGGCGAGTTGTCGAGCGTCTTTAGATAGGCTTGCACACAGGCATGGCCGCGCAGCGGGTTCTGCTCTGCCTGCTCAGGGTTATGGTCGGCTTCAGCCATCTCGCGCCCCATGATTCTTCGCATCGCTGCACTGTGACCTTTGCAGTAGCAAGAGCAAACCTGTCCACGCCTTCTGTGGAGAACCTTGTGGGGAAACTTTCGAGATCACAGTTTTTCCGTTAATTTTCTGCATCCCACTCGAAATGCCTAAAAAATAGGCATTATTTAACATACTGATTATAAACGATATTTTTATTGAATCTGGCAAGTGACTGAAATCCTTAACAATTTCATAACAGATTCGTGACCCAGTTTAACGAAGTGGACAAGTCAATGGCGAAGCGGCAGAAAACTCAGGAATTTCTGGATTATTCCACGCCCTGCACATCGGGTGTTTCCCAGCCAAGATGCTGCCCGCCATCTATGCAAAGCAACTGCCCCGTCATCGCATGAGCGCTCAGAATATACTCCATCGCGCCAACGATATCTTCTGGGTTCGAACCACGGCCGGAAATCGTTCGGGCGCGCTGATTGGCGAAATGCTCTTCGGTCTGCCGCCCGCCCTTCAAGGTGGGGCCGGGACCGATGCCGTTGACGCGCACATGCGGCGTCAGCCCGCGCGCTGCGGTCTTGGTGAAGGCCCATAGCCCCATCTTGGCGATGGTGTAGGTCATGAATTCGGGTGTCAGCTTGCGGACCCGCTGATCGAGCATGTTGATCACCACGGCCTGCGCCTGCGGCTCACCCCGCGCGTCCATTATAGCCTTGGGGGCTTGGGCCGCGAAGGCTTGCGTCAGCAAAAACGGCGCTTGCAGGTTCGACCCGATATGCTTGTCCCAGCTGTCGCGGGTGGCGGTCTCAATCGTGTCGTACTCGAAGATCGAAGCGTTGTTGATCAACAGGTTCAGCGGTTGGCCCAGCGCGTCTACCGCGCGCCCCACCAAGGCCTCGGTCACGTCCATGTCGAGCAGATCGGCCTGCAGCGCCACTGCGCGTCCACCCGCCTCTTCGATCAGGCGGACGGTCTCGGCCGCGCCATCAGCAGACCGCGCGTAATGCACGGCCACCGCATATCCCAGCGCGCCCAGCCTGACAGCCATGGCCCGCCCTAACCTGTCCCCAGCGCCTGTAACGAGTGCGGCTTTGGTCATGGGTCACCCTCCATATGTCAGTACGATATAGAGATAGGCGATATAGGCAACGCTGAGACCAAATCCCCACCGGTACCCCATCCGCAGGTTGCGGAACACGACCGGCGCGATCAGGAGGGAGGCTCCAAGCATCACCCACAAATCAAAGGTCAAAAACGCGGGCGGCACGGGCATTGGCCCTACGAGGGACGCGATACCGATAATCGCCAGCAGGTTGAACATGTTCGACCCGATGACATTGCCGATTGCCACATCTGCTTTGTTGCGTAGCGCCGCCATGACGGTCGTGGCGAGCTCTGGAAGGGAGGTGCCGATGGCCACCAGCGTCAGCCCGATAACCGTGGCGGACACGCCAAAATCGGTTGCAATGATGACCGCATTATCTACGAGCAGCTTGGCACCCAGGGGGAGTCCGATCAGCCCCGCGACCAGGAAGGCCGCGATCTTCCAGCCTGCGAGGCTTGGGTCGGCCCCTTCCAGTTCTTCTTCCAGGGCCTCAGATTTCATATGGCCACGCGCGTCGCGGAAGTTGTCATAGAGGATCAGGGCAAGCACGGCCAACAGGATCACACCGTGCCACCAGGTGATCGGGCCAAAGAAACACATGACGATGAACAGCACGCTCCCCGCCATCATAACGATGTAGCTTTTGCGTGTGTCCGATTGAGACGCGGACAACCCTGCGATCAGCGCCGGTATCCCCAGAACAAGCAACACATTTGCTGTGTTCGAGCCAACCACATTCCCGATCGCAAGCCCCGGCTGGCCATCAAGGATCGACTGGATCGAGATCAGTAGCTCAGGGGCCGAGGTCCCGAAAGCCACCACGGTCAGGCTCACGATCAGCGCAGGGACGCCAAGGCGTAGCGACAGATTCACAGCACCCTTGACCAGCGCGTCGCCTGCAAAAAGCAGCAAGACGAGGCCCACAGCGGCCAGCGTGAACTCGTTTACAATCAAATGCATCAGCTTTTCGGTCTTTCACATATGCAGGGTGATTTGCCGATCTGGAATGATCCGCATTTCTTGCATTTGCGGGCCTCCAGCGCCTTGATCTTGGGCAGGCGAAGCTTGCCGAACATGGCCAGTACCGCCATGCCGATCAGGAAAAAGGTGATGATTTTGAACAGCATCTAAAGGCCAAACCGCGCCCAAAGCGCCCGGTCGTCAATCTGCCCTATCGCGTCCCCCAGCAGCTGCGCCCCGAACCGCGCCAGCAGCGGTCGCTTGGGACCATAGACACGGAACCGCACCTTCTCCCCGAACAGCTCTTTCATCTTGGGAACGACATGGCCGACCCCGTCGACAAGCCCCACGTCTTGTGCCTTGCCGCCAACCCAAATCTCGCCGGTGAAAAGGTCCTTGTCGTCCGACAACCTGTCACCCCGCCCTGCTTTCACATGATCAATGAAGTGGTCGTGGATTTGCTTTTGCAGCGCCTTGAGCCGCTCGACATCCTCTGCCTTTTCGGGGCGGAACGGGTCGAGCATGGATTTGTCCTTGCCGGCCGTGTAGACGCGCCGTTCGATACCGTAGCGCTCCATCAGCTCATTAAAGCCAAAGCTGGCCGATATCACCCCGATGGAGCCTACGACCGAGCTGTTATCGACCCAGATCTCATCGGCTGAGGCCGCAAGCCAGTAGCCGCCCGACGCCGCGACATCCTCGACAAAGGCGTAGGTCTTCACCCCAAGCTCGGCCGCAAGACGTTTGATACGCGCGCCGATCAGCGAGGATTGCACCGGGCTGCCACCCGGGGAATTGATCACCAGCGCAACGGCCTTTGGCTTGCCCTTGCGAAAGGCCTTTTCCAGCAGGGGTGCAAGGCCGGCATCGTTGAGCGCCTGCCCTCGCCCGCCCGCAGCGATCACACCGTTCATGCGCACCACCGCCACAAGGGGCGGGCTTTTGGCAAAGGGGATCAAATGTTTCATAACTGCTGATGTAGAGGGGTGATCCGCGTGAAACAAGGGCAGGCCCCCGAATGTCGGAAACGGACTTGCGGCCCATACCCACTTCGCCCACGCTGATGCAGAAAACGAGAACAAAAAGCGGGGCCGCGATGAAAGACGACAACTTCCTAAAGGAAAACAACGCCCGTCACATGTGGCACCCGATGGCGCATCCCGGCGCCATGCAAGAGACCCCGCCACGCATCATCAGCAGCGCCTCAGGCTCGACGATCACCGATGCCTCCGGGCAGACCGTCGTGGACGGGGTTGGCGGGCTGTGGTGCGTGAATGTCGGATATTCCTGCGACCCGATCAAAAAGGCCATTGCGGATCAGGTGCAGGTCTTGCCCTATTATTCGGCCTTCGGCGGCACGACCAACGAACCCGCCATTGAGCTGAGCTACGAGCTGCGCGACATGTTCGCGCCCGACGGTATGGCGCGCGCCTTCTTCACCTCCGGCGGGTCAGATGCCGTCGAAAGCGCGCTGCGGCTGGCCCGACAATATCACAAAATCAAGGGCAACCCCGGCCGCACCAAGTTCCTGTCGCTCAAGAAAGGGTATCATGGCACGCATTTTGGCGGGGCCAGCGTGAACGGAAATAACCGGTTTCGCATCAATTACGAGCCGCTCATGCCCGGCTGCTTCCACCTGCCCACCCCCTACGCCTATCGCAACCCGTTTGACGAGACCGACCCGCAAAAGCTGGCCGATCTGTGTGTGAAAGCGGCGATTGACGAGGTCGAGTTCCAGGGTCCGGGCACCATCGCCTGCTTTATCATGGAGCCGATCCAGGGCGCAGGTGGCGTCATTGTGCCCCCCGCCCATTATATGCCGGCCATGCGGGAGGTCTGTGACCGCTACGACATCCTGATGATCGCGGATGAGGTGATTTGCGGCTTTGGCCGCACCGGTGACTGGTCCGGCTCGCGCCATTGGGGCGTGCAGCCCGACATGATGACGATGGCCAAGGGGATCACCTCTGGCTACTTCCCGTTTGGGGCCTGCATGGTCAACGAGGCCGTGGCAGAGGTGTTCGAGGGCGGCGACCCCGACACGGCCAGCATCTTCCATGGCTATACCTACTCTGCCCATCCCGTGGGGGCCGCCGCAGCGCTTGCCTGCATCCGGGAAAGCCAGCGGCTGAAGATCAACGAGAATGCCGGACCACGGGGCAAGCAGCTGTTTGACGGGCTGGTCGCATTGAAAGCAAAATATGAGGTGATTGGGGACGTGCGCGGAGGGCACGGGCTGATGACCGCACTAGAGCTGGTGTCAGACCGGGCCACCAAAGCGCCAGCTGCACCCGCGATGATGAAAACCGTCTACGAGACCGCATATGAGGCGGGCGCGATGGTGCGGATCGGGGGGAACAATCTGATGATGTCGCCCCCGCTGATCGTTACCGAAGCCGAGGTGGATGTGATCATCGCCGCGCTCGAGGCCGGGGTGCAGGCGGTCTCATAAGCCGCGCCTGCCCCATTCCCGCCAGATTTCGGTAGGGATTCCGCTACTTGTTGCAAATGTGCAATTTGCGCATGGTTCTTTCACTGGGCGGGGGTCCTACGACACAGGGCCGCCAAAAATGAAACACCGAGACGACGCTCGCTACACACGCGTCAAGACACCCTTGGCTCTGCGCTCCCGGGGCGTGGCAATACACACCGATCCGGTGCTCATCGTTCCCTCAGATGCTGACATGCACTCAGATTGCCACGTTCCCGAGAGCGACACCTATTCACCAATCCACACGATCTTTATGGCTGCTTGATTGTGTCGCTACTGCTTTGGGATATCCGCTGCCGCGTCCAGGACATGCTTGAAACAGCGAAGACCGGCGCGAAAGACGCGCCCGTCACGGACGCACGATAAGCTGCCTGCCCCCTAATCGCCCGACTTGCCTAAGGGGACGACATTCGTGTCCGCCTCTGGCGCAAGCTCTTCAAACTCGAAATTGTCGAGCCTGTCGGCGCGTTTGCCTGCGCGGGTCGCGGCAGTGATCACACCCGCCACATCATCACCGGCCTGACGCAAATGCGTCTCCAGCTTGCCGGCCTTCTCGCCAATGATTTCCACGTCGCGGTGCAGCTGCCGCAGCGCTTTACGGATTTCCCCGGTTTGCTCGCGCATGCGGGCATCTTTGAGAATCGCGCGCATCGTGTTCAGCGTGGCCATGCAAGTGGTGGGCGAGACGATCCAGACCCGCGCCGCAAAGCCTTCGCGCACGATATGGGGCAGCTTTGCGTGCAGCTCCGCATAGACTGCCTCAGAGGGCAGGAACATCAACGCGCCATCTGCGGTCTCCCCCTCGATCAGGTAGCTCTCGGAGATCTTCTTGATATGCACCCTGACCGCCTGGCCCAATGCGGTCAGCGCCCTAGCCTGGTCTTCCTTTGTCGTGGCCGCGACCAGCTGCTCATAGGCTTCAAGCGGGAATTTCGCGTCGATGACAATCGGGCCTGGCGGGTTGGGCAGCTGGATCAGGCAATCCGCCCGCTTGTTGTTGCTCAGCGTCGTCTGGAAAGAGTAGCTGTCCGATGGCAGGGCTTTCGACACGATGTCATTCAGCTGGATCTCCCCAAAAGCTCCGCGCGTCTGCTTGTTGGACAAAATATCCTGCAGCGACAGCACGTCCCCCGACAGCTTTTCAATATTGGTCTGTGCGCGGTCGATGGTCGCAAGCCGTTCCTGCAGCTGGGTCAGAGACTTCGTGGTTTTCTCGGACGAGCCATGCAGCGTGTCATTCATCCGCTCCTGCAGGTCCGACATCGAGCGTGATGTGCGCATCGCGTTCTCATGCAGCCGCTCAGACATTTTCTGCTGCACCTCGGCCATGCGGACCTCCATCGCCTGAAGGGTCATCGCCTGGCTCTTTGACACCGAATCCAGCCCGCCTGTCAGCTGCGCCTGCCCTTGGCTCAGTGTCTGAACGATCTGGGAAAGCTGGCCCACCTGCCCGAGGATCGGTTCTGCCGCCCGGGCCGACCGCGACGAGGCGCGCAAGGCCAGAATGAGCAGGACAACGATCAGCAGCACGACCGCAATTCCCGCCAGCGCAGCGATCACCAGCGGGTCGCTGAGATCAATTTCTGTCGTGCCGATCTGGATCATGTGCGCCCGAACAGCCTTTCGATATCGGCCAGTTTCAGCTCCACATAGGTGGGGCGTCCGTGGTTGCATTGGCCCGAATGCGGGGTGGCTTCCATGTCGCGCAACAGCGCGTTCATTTCCTCACCACGCATAATGCGGCCAGAGCGGACAGAGCCATGGCAGGCGACACGGCTGAGCACGGCCTCGATCCGGTCGGCCAGCGTCTGGCTTTCCCCAAGGTCCGATATCTCGTCAAGAATGTCGCGCAGCATGGCCTGTGCATTGATCACCCCCAGCACTGCCGGGGTCTCACGCACAGCAACCGCACCCTGGCCGAACGGCTCGATAACCAGGCCAAAACCCGCAAGCGCGGCGGCATGATCCAGAAGCACCTGCGCATCGCCCTCGGTCAGCTCGACAATCTCTGGGATCAGCAAAGCCTGCGTAGCGACGCCAGTTTCAGCCATCTGGCGCTTGAGCTTTTCGTAAACCAGCCGCTCATGCGCGGCGTGTTGATCCACAATGACCATACCGTCAGCGGTTTGCGCGATGATGTAATTCTCATGCACCTGCGCGCGCGCCGCACCAAGCGGGGTGTCCTGAACAAACTCCGCGGCGGGCTCTTCCACACGGGCCGAAGCGGCTGCGAAAGGGGCTGGGGCCTCTGCCAGACCGGGGGTCTGCATCTGGTAGGATGACCGCAGCGCCTGTTGGGACGGCATATCCATTTGGTAGATGCGGCCCGCAGGCTCAGGGCGAAACGCGCCCAGCGTGGCATCGGCCACTGTGGTTGAGGCCCGGTGGCCCGCCTGCGCCAAGGCATGTTTCAGGGCAGAGACGATCAACCCGCGCGCTACGCCCGGATCGCGAAAGCGCACTTCGGCCTTTGCAGGATGAACGTTGACGTCGACCCGCTCCGGGTCGCATTCAAGAAACAGCGCCACCGCAGGATGACGGTCCCGCGACAGGAAATCGGAATAGGCCCCGCGCAGCGCGCCCACCAGCAACTTGTCCCGCACCGGACGGCCATTGACGAACAGATATTGCGCGGTCGCGGCTCCGCGCGAATAGGTCGGAAGGGCGGCAAAGCCAGTCAGGGTGATCCCTTCGCGTTCCGCGTCGATCTGCAGCGCATTGGCGGCGAAATCGGCACCGAGGATTTGGCGCAACCGCGCGCCCATCGCCTCGAACAAGTCACCCGCCTCGGGATCGGCACGAAAGGTCACCCGGCCCTGATCCCCACCGGAGAGATCGCGGATGGTGAAGCCCACATAGGGCTCCGCCATGGCGAGCCGTTTGACGACATCGCTGATCGCCTGCATCTCTGCCCGGTCGGTGCGCAGGAATTTCAGGCGGGCGGGCGTTGCATAAAACAGATCGCGCAGCTCAACCACGGTGCCGCGCGTCAGGGCGGCTGGGCGCAGCGGTTCAGCCTGCCCACCCGCCACGGCTATTGAGAAGGCATTCTCCGATCCGCGGGCCCGTGAGGTGATGGTTAACCGGCCAACCGCGCCCAGCGAGGGCAGCGCCTCGCCCCGAAAGCCAAAGGTGTGAATGTTGAGCAGGTCAGAGCCGTCAATCTTCGAGGTCGCATGGCGCGACAGCGCCATGGGCATATCGCGTTCGGACATGCCGTGACCATCATCCGTCACGCGGATTAGGGATTTGCCGCCATCCTTGATCGCCAGCTCAATCCGGGTTGCGCCCGCGTCCAGCGCGTTCTCGATCAGCTCTTTAACCGCTGAGGCGGGGCGTTCGACCACTTCGCCCGCCGCGATGCGGTTGACGGCCACCTCATCCAACTGCCTGATTTCTGGCGTCTTGTCTTGAGGCTTTGCGCTTATGTTGCGGTCTTGGGCGTTCATACCCCAAGGGATAGCATGGCCTAACCCGATTCGGCCACGCCAGAACGCCGGGGCGTCAGTTGGTGCTTTGCAGCCCTTCCGGCTGGCCTACGACCACGAAATGCAGATCCTCTGGGCGCAGAAGGCGCTTTGCCACCCGCTTGATATCCTCGCTTGTCACGGCATTGACCTTGTCATTGCGCGTATCGGCATAGTCAATCGGCAGCCCGTCCATCTGCATGCCGACCAGAATACTTGCGATGCGGCCATTGCCGTCAAAGCGCAGCGGGTAAGCACCGGTCAGGTAGGTTTGAGCGGCTGCAAGCTCTTCATCGGTGACGCCATTCTCGGCCAGGCGTGCCCATTCGCCCCGGATCACCTCAATCGCCTCGGCAATGCGGTCATTCGAAGAGGCGACCTGCCCTGCATAAAGATATCCGTAATCCTTCGGCACAAGATAGGAGGCAACGCCATAGGTCAGGCCGCGTTTTTCGCGCACTTCTTCCATCAGGCGCGAGCCAAACCCGCCGGCACCCAGCACCTGGTTCATCACGAAAGCGGGGAAGAAATCGGGGTCATGCCGCTCGATCCCTTCATGGCTGAAAATGGCGACGGATTGGGGAGTGTTGAAATCAACCACCGTTATGCCGCCTTCGCCCAGGTAATCAGCCTTCACGGGCATCGGCGCACCAACCGCTGGCAACTCACCCAGAAGGTCATCCAACAATGCGCCAAGCTCCTCGGCAGAGATGTCGCCCACCGCCCCCACATAAAGCCGGTCGCGCGCCATGACGTCCTTGTAGGCGGTGAGCACATCGTCCCGGGTCAGCGCCATAACGCTTTCAATCGTGCCATTCTCGTCAGAGCCATAAGGGTGATCCCCCCAATTGATCTGCGCGGCTGTCGTGCTAGCAATCTTCGACGGATCCTTTGCGTCTGAGCCGATGATCGAGACAATTTGGCCCCTCACCCGGTCAATCGCCGCCTGATCGAAACGTGGCTGGGTCAGCGCGAGCTTCAGAAGCGCAAGCGCCTCATCCCGGTTTTCCGTCAGGAACTGCGCAGAGATGCTGAACGCATCGTCAGACACATCAAAACCATAGCTGGCGGCAAGCGCTTCACGGGCGGCGGCAAAGGCTGTTGCATCAAGATCGCCCGCGCCCTCTTCCATCAGCCCGGTCATCAGGTTGATCGCCCCGCGCTTGCCCTCACGATCCAAAGACGCGCCCCCTTTGAAACGTATCTCAAGGGCGGCAAAGGGGATGGAGCGTTCTTCCACCAACCAGGCCTTTATGCCGCTTGGCGACGTGACCTCCTGAATGTCGATGGCCCGTGCGGGCAGGGCGAGCGTGACAAAGGCAAGAGCGGTCAGTACGAAACGGATCATTGGGTCACCTCGGCAGTCGCGGTGGGTTTCTGGAACCAGCCCGTTACAGCGTTGTTTCGGGCAAAAATCATCTTGGCGGCCTCAAGGATATCCTCTTCCGTGACCGCCTGCAGAACGTCAGGCCAGGCCTGCACATCTTCAACTGTCAGCCCAGAGGTCAGGGCCGTGCCATAGCGCCGCGCCAGCCCCCCAACATCATCATTTGCATAGATTTGCGAGGCGCGGATCTGCATCTTGATCCGGTCCAGCTGGGCGGAGTCGACACCGTCCTCCAAGAATTGGGCGATCACCGCGTCCATCTCTGCTTCGGCCTGTTCGAGCGTCAGCTCCGGGGTTGGCACGATGATCACGCCGAAGGTCGTGTCGTCGTAACTCGTGCCTCGATAGAAGGCGCTGGTGTAGACCGCCTTGGGGTTTTCAAGCTCCAAGGCACGCCCAAAGACGGAGGTGGCAGAGCTGCCGCCCAAGATATCGGCCAACAGGGTCAGCGCAGCCGCAGTTTCCTGATCACCACTATCACGTTCCGGCGCAAGGTAGCTGCGGATGACATAGGGCTGAGAGACGCGCGGGTCCTCATATTTGAGCCGGCGTTCGGCCAGATGCGGGGGCTCCTGCGGGCGGACGCGTTCGGGCAAGTCCTGTGTCGGCTCCAACGGGCCATAATGCTCTTTGGCCAAAGCCTCGACCTCCGCCGGGTCGACGTCGCCTGCGACAATCAGAATGGCGGCGTTGGGGGCGTAGAAGGTACGGTAGAACTCCAGCGCATCCTCCATATCCAGCTGCTCCATCTCGTGACGCCAGCCGATGATCGGCACGCCGTAGGGATGGTTGAGATATTGCGCTGCATTGCGCTGTTCGCCAAACAACGCGCCCGGGTCGCTGTCGGTGCGCTGGTTGCGCTCTTCCAGGATCACGTCGCGCTCGGTAAGGATGTCGTCTTCGGTCAGGCGAATGTTGCGCATCCGGTCGGCTTCCATCTGCATCATCAGGCCCAGCCGGTCTGACGCAACGCGTTGGAAATAGCCGGTATAGTCATAAGAGGTGAACGCGTTGTCGGATCCGCCATTGGCCTCGACAACCTCGGAAAATTCGCCGGATTCAAGATTGTCAGTGGCCTTAAACAAAAGATGCTCCAGGAAATGCGCGATCCCGGACACGCCCGGCGGCTCATCAGCGGCACCGGCCCTGTACCACAGCATATGCACCACAACCGGGGCACGGTGATCTTCGATCACGACCGCCTCTAGGCCATTTTCCAGCGTGAAAGTGGTGACATTCTCTGCCGCCTGTGCGGGGGCGGCGATCAGGGCGACAAGAGCAATCAGGCAGCTGCGCAGCATGGGGGTCCTTCCCTTAATGAACTTGGTCACAATTATGATGCGGCCCGGCAATGTTTCAACCGGCCAAACGCGCTTGTGAGCGACACGTCAGAGAAAGAACGCCTTGGGCCGGTTACTCGACCTCAAAACCCTCTGGCGGGGCGGCGACGGTGCGCACCCCCAAACGGCGCAAGCGTTCCAGCTCGTCATATTGGTCCAGTGACTGGTCGCGGTAAGCCTTAAAATAGACATTCACGTTAAAGACCCGCTCCAAAAGACGTCCGTCATTGTCGCGGCGAAACTGCAAATCTTCGGAGGCCAGCTGCTGGCGGATGCCGGGCGTCACCCCGTAGCGCGAGGTGTAATTGACCAGACCACCATCGCTGACGCCGCCATTCGGGTTGCCGCCCAGCGCAATCGTGGCGTCGGCAAGGGGCGAGACATCGGCCCGGTTGGTGCCGCCAGGTGTCGGCGGCGGCAGCTGCGCAAGGTTGTCAGGTTGCACCAACGGCTTGTTTGGCAAAATGGCAAACTCGTCCGGGCCCACGGTGTTGGATTTGACGTTCAGAAGGCTGGGGTCACGATTGCGGTCGCAGGCCGACAGGGTCAGCGCCGTGGCTGCTGCGCCCAGAAGGATCATTGCCTTGCGTCCCATGCCTGTCTCCCTATCGCCGACCGTTTTTCGATGTTTAGCCCATTTGCGCGAGGTCGTCACGAGCTGTTTGTACCGGCCTTCTTCTCGTCGAATATGACGATGGCAAAGGCACCCGCGAAGATGAAGATGTCGGCCACGTTGAAGGTGAACGGGTTCTGGATACCGCAGCATGACATGTTGAGGAAATCCGCAACCGCCCCGTAGACCACCCTATCGAGCGCATTGCCCAGCGCGCCGCCCACGATCATGCCGACACCTGCAAGCGCCATGGGCCGGGTCAGGCTGCGTTTGGCCCAGATCAGCAACGCAACCGAGATCACCACCGCAAGACCCGTCAGCACCCATCGCATTGCCTCAGGGCTATCCCCGAAAAGGCCAAAGTTGATACCGGTGTTCCAGCCCATGCGGAAGTTGAGCAAGGGCGGCAGCACGTCGATGGCCAGCCGGTTCCACAGATCGAGCCAATGCACGACATACCATTTCGACAGCTGGTCGAGCCCGAATGCGATGATCGCCCAAAGCGCCACAATCCGCATATCAGTGCCGGAAATGGCGCATGCCGGTGAAGACCATGGCAAGGCCCAACTCGTCCGCAGCGGCGATGACCTCATCGTCGCGCATCGAGCCGCCCGGCTGGATCAGCGCCGTCGCGCCCGCCTCCGCCGCCGTGATCAACCCATCGGCAAAGGGGAAGAACGCATCCGAGGAGACGACTGAGCCCTTGGTCGGTGTCTCGCCCAGCCCCAACGCCTCTGCCATGTCCTGCGCCTTGCGCGCAGCGATCCGGGTGGAATCGACCCGGCTCATCTGCCCTGCGCCGACACCAACCGTGGCCCCGTTCTTGGCATAGACAATCGCGTTGGATTTAACATGTTTTGCAACCGTCCAGGCAAAGAGCAGGTCTTTGATTTCCTGCTCGGACGGGGCGCGTTTGGTCACAACCGTCAGGTCATCGCCCGTGATATGCCCCACATCCTTGTCCTGAACCAGCATCCCGCCGGAAACCTGCCGGTATGTCAGCCCGCCCTGACGCATATCGGGCAGCCCGTCCGTGGTCAGCAGCCGCAGGTTTTTCTTCTTGGCAAAAACCTCAAGCGCATCGGCATCCGCACCGGGCGCAATAACCACCTCGGTAAAAATGCCGCTGATCGCCTCTGCCGTGGCCCCATCGAGCGGCTGGTTCAGCGCAATGATCCCGCCAAAGGCAGAGGTCTGATCGCATTGAAACGCCTTTTCATAGGCCTCGGCCAAGCTTGCGCCCCGCGCGACGCCGCAGGGGTTGGCATGTTTGATGATCGCAACAGCCGGGCCATCGGACGGGTCGAACTCGGAGACCAGCTCGAAAGCCGCATCAGTGTCGTTGATGTTGTTGTAAGACAGCTCTTTGCCCTGATGCTGACGCGCGGTGGCCACGCCGGGCCTCTCAGTGCCGTCGGTGTAGAAAGCCGCGCTCTGATGTGGGTTTTCGCCGTAACGCAGCGTTTGGGCCAAGGTGCCGGCAACAGCCCTGCGGCGCGGCGTTTCGCCCAAGGCCTCGGCCATCCAGGCTGATACGGCCGCATCATAGGCAGCGGTGCGGGAATAGGCGGTCAACGCCAGCTTCTGGCGGAATTCATAGCGTGTTTGCCCATCATGGGCGTCAAGCTCGGCCAGCAGCGCCTCGTAATCCTGCACATCGGTGACCACGCTGACAAATTTGTGGTTCTTCGAGGCCGCGCGGATCATGGCCGGGCCGCCAATGTCGATATTCTCGATGCAGGTGTCATAATCTGCGCCTTTGGCCACGGTGTCCTCGAACGGGTAGAGGTTGACCACCAGCAGGTCGATCGGGCCGATGCCATGCTCTTGCATCGCGGCGACATGGGCATCGTCATCTCTGAGCGCCAGCAGCCCGCCATGCACAGCCGGGTGCAGCGTCTTGACCCGCCCGTCCATCATCTCGGGAAAACCTGTCACATCGGCCACATCGGTCACGGCCAGCCCCGCATCGCGCAAGGCCGCCGCCGACCCCCCGGTGGAAAGCAGCGCGACCCCACGGGCGCTGAGCGCGCGGGCGAGGTCCAGCAGCCCGGTTTTGTCGGATACGGAAAGCAGGGCGCGGCGGAGGGGCGCAAGATCGGTCATGTGGGTCCTTCAAACGGGTCTACGAACAGGTCAAAATGACGCCAGCCTAGAACCCTTTGGCCAGGCCGAGGCTCCAGCTGACATGCGCCCCATACTCCATCACCCGGGAAGATAAAACGATCTGTTGGCTCGGACGCGGCTTCAAACGCGTTTTTTCCAGATAGACGCTGGCCTCAAGGCTCATTTCGGCCTCGTCATCCGTGCGAAAGACCCAGACCCCGCCGGTTTTCAGCGTTAACGAGATTGCGGTGCCGCCCATATCAAGCGAGGGCTCGACATCCGGGTGCAGGTGGAAGCGGATCGCAAAACCCACGCCGTCAAATCCGACAGTGTTCATACGTGTGTCGAACAGGTCCTTGTCCCGTTGATTGCGGGTGCCGAGCGTGTCTTTCCCGCTCAAAACCTGCCCATCATGGCCCAGCTGTAGCTGCCGCGTGTGGGTGAGGCCAAAGGCCCTGCGGTATCCGTCATGGCTGGCTTCCAGCACCATCCCGTCAAGCCCGGTTTCGGTGCGGGCATCGACCTGCTTCGGGCCGCTGATTAACTTTTCACCTTCGGCTGTCTGCTGCAATTGCGCAGAGGAAACGCCGCTGACCGACAGGGTTGAATGCGACGGGGTGGCCCGCCCGGCGCGCCGCCAGTCCGGTCCGAAACTGCCGCCTGCGCCGCATGAGACGATCAGCGGCTGACGCCCCCAGGTCAGCTCAAAACCCAAGGTGCTGGCATGCGCGCTGAATGCCCCTTCGGCGCGGGGCGGTGCGGCGGCATCGACGATCACCGTGCTTTCCCCACCGTCGAGGCGGGCATAGCCCATCGCCTTATCCGTTTGGGCCAATGGAATCGGGTCAGCCCGATCCAAAAGCTGTTCCAACTGCCCTTCCGCCCCCCGGCCCCCGCCATGAAATCGGGCCAGCCCGCCGTCGCTATGGCGCAAGGCCTGCAAAACCGGCGCGAGGCGCTTGAGGGCTGCCTGATGTGGCCCGGACGGTTGGCGGCCCGTATTATCCAACAGATCCGCGGCGCGGCTGAGCAAGGTGAATACCTCCAGCAATTCTTCGGGGTTGCGTGAGGAGATTGCGCCATCGCGGTCGATCTGTTCTGCGCAGGTTTGTGACAGTGCGGCATTTGCGGGGGACACCAGAGACCCGAGCCCATCAAGGCAAAGCCCGGCGTAAAGCAGCCCCGTCAGCGCTTGGAACCGCGGCAGCCCAGCAGAGGCCGCCTGCCAGCTGCGACTGAGAAACCGCGCCTGATCGGCCATGGACTGAAAGAAAGGGGCGTTCCCTTCCGCATCTTTGCCACTCATTAGCATCGGCGCATGAGTGATCCAGCAGATCAGGCGACGACCCGTTAGTGCGGGCAACCAAGACGCCTGCCGCGCGTCACCGAACCGGGCGATCCAGCTATGGGTGGTCTCTTGCGCAAGCTTTCGGGCCGGCCCGCCGCCCGCCGCGCCCAGATCATCGAGCCAGCCAAAACTGTGCAGCTCTTGCGCAAAGCGCGGCTCAGGCAAATCAAGGTCCCATATGCCCCTGCCGGGTTGATGGAACAGCTGTCCCAGAACGCGGACGTTGCCTGCGACCATCTGCTTGCCACGGGCAAAAGACCCAAGCCGTGGGGTATCGGGGAGGAAGGCAAAGCCTTGGGCAGGCGGCGCGGCTCCGCCAAGACGCGCCCCAAGCCGCCCCAGCAGCGACCGCCGTCGCCCCGTTTCCGGGGGCCAACCCTCATGTGCCTCAATGCCCATATGGCGCAACTTCTAGCGTTGTCTTGGTTAAGAAGCAGGCAGCTTATGCGGGACCCGCGATTCTGTCACGCGCTCAGCCGGGCTTACGTAGCGAGATCATGAAAAACCCGTCCATGCCGCCCTGACCTGCCAGAAAGTCGGGGCGCAGCCGGATGCCGCCATTTGGGTGCAGCCAGTCCGGCTCGATACCAAGCATCGCTGCGTCAGGCACGATCTCGGTCAATCCGTGGCGTTCAATCGCCGTCTTGGCCTGCCGCTCCCCTTCCTCGGTCAGAAGCGAGCAGGTGCAATAGATCAACCGCCCGCCGGGCTTCAACGCAATCAGCGCGCGGTCGATCATATCGGCCTGCAGCGCAAAAAGCGCGTCGAGCTCCTTGCCATTTTTCGCGAAGGGCAAATCGGGGTGGCGGCGGATGGTGCCGGTGGCGGAACATGGCGCATCCAGCAAGATGGCGTCGTAGAATTGCGGCGCCTCCCACTCCATCGCGTCAGCGGTTATCAGCTCTGCCGAAAGCCCGGTGCGCGCAAGGTTTTCCTCAACGCGAACCATGCGAGGCGCGCTGACATCAAGGGCCGTGACATGCGCCCCTGCGGCGGCCAGCTGCATGGTCTTGCCACCGGGTGCGGCGCAAAAATCCAGCACCGCTTCGCCGGGCTGCGGGTCGAGCAGCTTCACCGCCAAAGCGGCCCCTGCATCCTGCACCCACCACTCGCCCGCATCATATCCCGGCAAGGCGGAAACCTGACCCGCACGGTGCACCCTCACTGTGCCGGTGGGCAAAAGCGTCCCCTCAAGGGATTTCGCCAAAGCTGCCGGATCGCCTTTCGCGGTCAGATCCAGCGGCGCGCCTGCGAGATGTAGGGCCTCGATAGCCTGGACGATCTCTTCGTTGAAGATGTGAACGACGCGGCGGCGCAGCCATTTGGGCAAGGTCGGGATCGGCAGCTCCGCCCAGATCGCGGGCCCTTCCGTGGCCACTTTGCGCAGCACAGCATTGGCAAGCCCCGCCATTTTGCGCGACTGCCGTGAGCGGCGCATCAGCGACACGCTGGAATCCACCACCCCATGCGGGGCCTCCCCCTCGACCAGCATCTCGACCACGGCAAGCCGCAGCACATTGAGCGGGGCTTTGGGGGGCAATCGGTCAACATATTGTGCAATCAGCGCGTCTGCCCGGCTGACATTGCGCAAGGTCGAGAGGGCAAGCCGCTGCGCGCGCGCCTTGTCGGGTGGCGCAAGTCCAGAGAGCGGCCCGATGCCGCGGGTCAGCTCGGAAAGCTGCAAATGGTCGTCCATCACGCCACTGAGCAGGCCCAACGCCCCCTCCCGGGCGGCAAAGCCGCCTTTGTCAGCTTTCGGTGTAGAACGTGGGGCCTCGGCCATGCCCATCTCTCCCTCAGGCCCTTGCCTGCTTCAAACTCGGGCATATATCAGCAGTTATGAGCAAAGAACCAGAGCAAGACTTACCCCCCGCCGCCAAACGCGCCCTCGCAGAAGCTGAAGAACGGCGCAATACCGCCCAGCCGCAACAGCTGCCGACAGAGCTTGGTGGCCGCGACGGGCCAGAACCTGTGCGGTATGGGGATTGGGAAAAGAAAGGGATCGCGGTCGATTTCTGACCGCGACAGGCTTTAGCGCAGCGTCAGATCAGCGTAGCGCCCCGCGCCACGATCAGACTTGAAGCGGATTTTATCGCCTTGGACGCTGACTTCCTGACAGTTTTGTCCCAGGTCGCGCTTGCCCCAGTATAAAGTCCGGCAAAAATACTCGCCTTGCCACTGCCATTCGCCCGAGACTTCTGCGCCAAAGGCCCGTCCGACGATTTCACCATCGGACATGACGTTCAGCTTGATCCCCGTAAGCCGCAAATCCTTGCCCTCAACGATGTTCATGAAGTCGCTTTTGTTGGAGACTTTCTCGAACGCGACCGCAGCCAGAGGCGTTGATACGGCCACGGCACAAATGGCCGCCGCAAGGGAAGTGGTGATGCGTTTCATGACGTTTCTCCGGCTGTCGTTGATATAACTACGCACCGTAGAGCCGGTTGGTTTCAAAAAACTTGTCCGCAGCGGGGCCGCATCAAAGCCCAAGCACATCCATCATGTCGTATTCGCCCGGCCCTTTGTCCTGGCCCCATAGCGCAGCCTTCAGCGCGCCTCGCGCGAAAATTCCGCGATCCGTGGCCAAGTGGCGCAGCACAATTCGTTCCCCATCAGCCGCGAAGATCACGTCATGCTCGCCCACGACATCGCCGCCACGAATGGCGGTGAACCCGATATCGCCCCTCTTGCGTGCGCCGGTGATGCCGTCTCGCCCGCTGTCACGCACTTCCTTGAGGGCGACCCTGCGCCCCTCAGCCGCAGCCTCGCCCAACATCAAGGCCGTGCCCGAGGGCGCGTCAACCTTGTGGCGGTGATGGGCTTCCACCACTTCAATATCAAAGTCATCATCCAGCGCCTGGGCGACCATGCGGGTCAGCTTGGTCAGAAGGTTGACGCCTAGGCTCATATTGCCGGCCCGGATGATCGGCGCATGCCGGGCCGCGGCGGCAATCTTGGCGAGGTGAGCCTCCTCCATGCCGGTCGTGCCGATCACATGGACGGCGCGGGCCTGTGCGGCAAGTTCGGCATGGGCCACGGTGGCCTCGGGCGAGGTGAAGTCGATGATCGCCTGCGCGTCCTTCACAACCTCGATGGCGTCGCTGACCACGGGCACGCCCATCTCAGACCCACCAAGGCATGTTCCAAGGTCACGACCGATCCAGTCATGCCCGTCCCGCTCGGTCACGCCGACAAGGCGGCACTTCTCGGAGGCTTGCACGGTTTCAATCAACATCCGGCCCATCCGGCCCGATGCCCCGGTGATGACAATTCCTGGCACGCTGGTCATGACAAACCCCTTTGCAAAAGTCGCAGATGTCTTGGCCCCATTGCACGCAGCCTGCAAGGGGATTAAGTGGCGGCGCATGGCAAAGAACTCTCATTTCTCGGGCGCGGGGCCGTCCCAACGCCAACTGCGCGTGGGCGAGCTGATCCGGCGCACATTGGCAGATGTGCTCAACCGAGGGGACATTCATGACCCCGATCTAAACCGCATGTCGATCACCGTGTCAGAGGTGCGCACCTCGCCCGACCTCAAGATCGCAACCGTTTTCGTGCTGCCGCTGGGCGGCGACAAGCGCAAAGAGGCGATCGAGGCGCTAGCCCGCAACAAGGGCGAGCTGCGCCGCGCGCTGAGCAAAGAGATGACGATGAAATACTCGCCCGACCTGCGGTTTGTGCTGGACGAGAGCTTTGACCGCATGGACGAGACCAACCGCTTGCTGCGCCAGGATCATGTGCGCCGCGATGTGGATGGTGACTGACCCACAGCCCTGAGAGGACACGCAATTGGCACGCCGTAAGAAGGGCCGAGATATCTCTGGCTGGCTGGTGGTCGATAAGCCCGCCGGAATGAGCTCTAACAATGTGGTGGGCAAGGTCCGCTGGGCTTTTAGCGCCAATAAGGCGGGCCACGCGGGCACGCTTGACCCGGACGCAACGGGCATTCTGGCGATTGCTCTGGGTGAGGCCACCAAGACCGTGCCCTACATCACCGATGCGCTGAAGGCCTATGAGTTCACGGTACGGTTGGGCGCGGCCACCAATACCGATGATGCCGAAGGCGAGGTGACACAAACCTCAGACCTGCGCCCGACCGATGACGCGATCGCATCGGCGCTGGAAGGCTTCACCGGTGATATCTTGCAAGTGCCGCCTAAATTCTCTGCCGTGAAGGTCGACGGGCAGCGGGCCTATGCGCTGTCGCGCGGCGGTGAGGATGTCGAACTGGCCCCGCGCCCACTTTATGTTGAGACGTTAGAGGTGCTGGGCCGACCCGACCCAGATCATGTCGCCCTGTCGATGGTTTGCGGCAAGGGGGGCTATGTCCGCTCCATCGCGCGCGATTTGGGGCAAACGCTTGGCTGTCTTGGCCATGTGCGCGCGCTGCGCCGCACCTGGTCGGGTCCTTTTGAACTGGAAGACGCGGTAACGCTGGAGCAAGTCGAAGAGCTGGCAAAGCAGCCAGAGCTCGATGATCTTCTGCTGCCCTTAGAAACAGGTCTGGCAGATTTGCCCGAGCTGCCGACAAACGCGCATGGCGCGGCCAAACTGCGCAACGGCAATCCGGGGATTGTGCTGGCGGCAGACGCAGAATACGGCGAGGAGGCCTGGGCCTCCCTGGACGGTCGCGCCGTGGCTGTCGGGCAATATAAGGCGGGCGAACTGCATCCAAGCCGGGTATTTAAGGGATAAGCGCACTTATTTCCTGCAAATGTTACAGATATGTGCGTATACGCACAAATTACCGGCTCATATGCGGGTAAACTCCCGGATTTTGCCCCTATTGTTACAAGTGTGATCACGCCGGCTGCAACTTGGTAAGCACCCTGTGAGGTGGCTATCTTGTTGCCCCCTGCAGCCGCTAGACCTTGGGCAATCACACATCTTGCTCAAGGAATTATAGCATGACACGCACGAATATCTGGACGCTTATCACCGCTGGCGCGCTTGCCACATTGGCCTTTGATCTTTTCGGCCAAGGCCTCTCCCCCCTGGCTGGTTTCGCCAAATTGGCCCCGGTTGGGCTGGCGCAGGGCACCATCAAATCCGTCTTTGGCGCCGCGCCCAAAGGCATTGGCGACGTTGTTCACATCCTCACGGGTCTTATGATCTATTCGCTCGGCTACGTGATGGTGGCCCGCCCCATCCAGCAAAAAGTCTGGCCCGCGCTGCATTGGTCCGCGACGGCTGTGGCTTACGGGATCGGCCTATGGGTCTTCGCGCTCTACTTTGTGGCACATCTGATCGCGGGCAACGCGCCTTTCCTCGGCTGGTCGGGTATCACCTGGGTCGCGCTGTGGGGCCATATCGTCTACGCTGTGGTGCTGGTCACGGTGATCGAGCTGAACCCGTTTGAGCGCCGCACACACGCCGCTGTGGCTGCTTGAATACGCGGTCATGGCCTGCCACAAGGCGGGCCATGATCACCCGGACCCATCTCAAAGGCGACGCTGCCAGCACGGCAACCTATTCGGAATGCGAGCGGTACCGCTACGATCTGACCCGCATCTGGGCCAAAGATCAGGGCCGCATCGCCTTTGTGATGCTGAACCCCTCCACCGCCACTGAGGTTCAGAACGACCCCACGGTAGAGCGCTGCGAACGTCGCGCCCGCGCCTTGGGGTTTGGCGCTTTCCGGGTCTGCAACATCTTCGCCTGGCGTGACACTGACCCATTCAAGATGCGCAAGGCGGCAGAGCCGGTGGGGCCGGACAATGACGCCGCAATCATTGCGGCCTGCGGCTGGGCGGATCAGATCGTCTGCGCATGGGGCACGCATGGCGCGCATCTGTCGCGCGGGCCCGCCGTGGAAACGCTTATGCGTGGCACCGGCAAGCCGCTCTATCATCTCGGTCTCAGCAAGGCCGGGCACCCCAAACACCCGCTCTATATCTCCTACGCGCAACAGCCTGAGCTTTGGGGGTAAGCCCCCGGCCAAGAATCACTTTCCTTTTGCGCAGTCTGCCCCTATACGCCGCTATCTGCTGAATGCGGCAGACACTCCATGGGCCTTGCTGGACGACATCCCGGCCTGCGCCATAACCCTTAACCTTTCAAAGGAGACCCCGATGTCGATTACTGCTGAAGACAAAGCAAAGATCATGAAAGAGTTCGCCATCAAAGAAGGCGATACCGGCTCCCCCGAGGTGCAAGTCGCGATCCTGACCTCGCGCATCACCACGCTGACCGAGCATTTCAAGACGCATAAGAAAGACAACCACGGCCGCCGTGGCCTGCTGAAAATGGTTGCCCTGCGCCGCAAGCTGCTGGACTACACCAAGGCGAAAGACGAGGCCCGCTATCAGGACCTGATCAAGCGCCTCGGCATCCGCCGCTAAGCGCCGTCCAAGCGAATGAGACAGGCCGCGCCTCCAATCGGGGGCGTGGCCTTTTCTTTTGCCCAAGCCTCTATGATTTGCAGGGTTTTGCCCGCCCTGATCTGGCCCTAGGCTCGTAAGCATGAGCCGGGTTCTTCTTCTGGGTGCCAGTGGCACGATTGGCCGCGCAACCGCGCAGGCCCTTGTGGCGGACGGGCATGAGGTGACCTGTGTGCTGCGCCGTCAGATCGAATTGCCCGGCTGCAACATCTGTATCACCGAGATTGCTGATATGCGGCTGGAGGCAGGCCGATACGACGCCGCCATCTCTTGCCTTGCCTCCCGCACGGGGGTCCCGGCCGACGCTTGGGCTGTGGATCACGGGCTGAACATGGCCGCGCTTGCGCAGGCCAAAGCCGCCGGCATCGGGCATTTCATCCTGCTGTCCGCGATCTGCGTGCAAAAACCGTTGCTTGAGTTTCAAATGGCGAAACTGGCGTTCGAGCAGGCCCTGAAAGAAAGCGGCCTTGGCTGGACCATCGTGCGCCCCACCGCCTACTTCAAATCACTATCGGGCCAGTTGGACAGGGTAAAGTCTGGCAAGCCTTTCCTGCTTTTTGGTGACGGTCAGCTGACAGCCTGCAAACCCATCAGCGACGCCGATCTGGGGCGTTTCTTGTCGGCCTGCGTCAGCGATACCGCCTCGCGCAATCGCATTCTGCCCGTAGGCGGCCCCGGTCCGGCGATCACCCCGCTGGATCAGGGCAGGATGCTGTTTGAGGCCGTCGGCGTCGAGCCCCGCTTCAAACATGTCCCCATCAGGCTGATGGACGCGATCATCGCGATGCTCGGTGTCGGCGGGCTCGTGTCGTCAAAGCTGCGCGACAAAGCTGAGCTGGCCAGGATAGGCCGCTATTACGCCACGCAATCAATGCTGGTCTGGGACGGGACGCGTTATGATGCGGAGGCAACGCCCGAATTTGGCGCGGACACGCTGGCCGATCATTACGGCGCACTCATCCGCGGTGAGGTGAAAGACGACCGCGGAGATCACGCCGTTTTCTGAAGCCGGATGGCGCACAGTGTTCAACTCTCACCAATCGCGCTTGCACATTTACGCCCCTGCCCTCGCGCCCTAGGTTAGCGGCATGGAATCGCTCGACTACCATCAGGCCAAGGCGCTCTTGGAGTGGCAGATCGACCTTGGTGCGACCGAGGCGATTGGCGAAACGCCTATCAACCGCTACGAGGCACCCGCCAAACAACCAAAGCCAAAACCCACCGAGGCCCCGGTAGCCGCGCCCACGAAAGTCGATCCGGTCGCTATTGCAACGCAAGCCGCTGAGGCCGCGCAGGACCTTGATGCCCTGCAGGCTGCCATTGCAGGTTTCGAGCATTGCGAGCTGAAGAAAGGTGCGCGGTCGCTGGTCTTCTGTGACGGGGTGCCGGGTGCACGTGTGATGATCATCGGCGAAGCGCCGGGCAAGGATGAAGACCGCGAAGGGCGCCCATTTGTGGGCCGCGCGGGTCAGCTGCTGGACGCGATGTTTGCCGCAATCAACCACGGGCGCGACGGGGCGGAGCAGCCGATCTACATCACCAATGTCATGCCATGGCGGCCGCCCAACAACCGCGAGCCCACGCCCGACGAAATCGCCATGATGCTCCCCTTTCTCGAACGCCACGTGACGCTGGCCAAACCAGAGGTTCTGGTACTGATGGGCAATGTCTCTTGCTCCGCCGTTCTGGGGCAGAAGGGCATCACGAAACTGCGCGGCACCTGGACGCAAGCCATGGGGCTGCCGACGCTGCCAATGGTCCACCCCGCCTATCTGCTGCGCCAGCCCACCGCCAAGCGGGAGGCGTGGGCGGACCTGCTGTCCCTGCAAGCAAGGCTCAAAGCATGACAGAGCGCGCCTTCATCCCGGTTCGCATCGCGGTTCTGACGGTCTCCGACACGCGCGGCGAGGCGGACGACAAGTCCGGGAATACACTGGTCGCCCGGCTCGAGGAGGCGGGCCATATCCTGGCCGCCCGCATGATCCTGCCTGACGAGCGCGACCAAATTGCCGATCAATTGCGCGCGTGGTGTACGGATGAAGGGGTCGATGTGGTCATCTCTACCGGGGGCACCGGCCTCACAGGCCGCGACGTCAGCGTTGAGGCGCATCGGGACGTCTATGAGAAAGAGATCGACGCCTTTGGCACGGTCTTTACCCATGTTTCCATGGCAAAAATCGGCACCTCTGCGGTACAAAGCCGGGCCACGGGTGGGGTGGCGCAAGGCACGTATCTTTTCGCGCTTCCCGGCAGCCCCGGGGCCTGCAAGGACGCCTGGGACGCAATTCTGGTGCATCAACTCGATTACCGGCACAAACCCTGCAACTTCGTCGAGATCATGCCGCGGCTCGACGAGCATCTTCGACGGAAGTAGCGTTTTCGTGCGTGAGACCTGTTAGAAATGGACGTGGCCCACCCGCTGCCCTAGATTTTCCAGGGAACGAGACGGAGCCCCGGCATAATGCGCTTTTTCCGCCGAAGCCTTATTGGACTGTTTTTGCTTGCTGTGACGGCCAGTCTTTTGGCGGTTGCGGGCAACTCGGTCTATTCTGCGCTGCAACTGCGCTGGGCGGAGGAAAGCAGCGAACGCCCAACGCGGGAGCGGGTCTTTTCCGTCCGGGTGGGCACGCTAGAGCCCACCAATATCGTGCCCGAACTGACAGGCTTTGGCGAAGTGCGCAGCCGCCGCACGCTGGACATTCGCGCGCCCATGGCCGGAACGGTTGTAGAGCTTGCCCCGAATTTCGAAGAAGGCGGCGCTGTGTTGGAAGGCCAGCTGCTGGCACGGATCAACCCCGCAGATGCCACTGCCGCCCTCGAGGTCGCCCGAACCGACCTGCTTGAAGCAGAAGCCGACGCCGCTGACGCGGAACTGTCGCTCGCCCTCGCCCGGGACGAGCTGCAGGCCGCCCGGGACCAGACCGAGTTGCGCACCCGCGCCCTGGACCGGCAAAAGGACCTGCTGGAGCGCAATGTCGGCACGTCGGCAGCTGTGGAAGAGGCTGAACTGGCCGTTTCCGCCGCAAGGCAAACCGTGCTGGCACGCAGGCAGGCATTGCAGCAGGCAGAAGCGCGGATCGCCCAGATAGAGACATTGCTGACCCGCCGACAGATCGCCGTGCGCGACGCCGAACGTCAACTCGCCGAGACCGAGATCTACGCCAGTTTCGACGGTCGCCTCTCAGATGTCGCCGCGACTGCCGGTGGGCTGGTTGCCAATAACGAGCGGCTGGCCCAACTGGTTGACCCGAGCGCTTTGGAAGTCGCCTTTCGCGTCTCCACCGCACAATATACGCGCCTGATCGACGCGGATGGCAGGCTGATCCCTGCGCCGGTCACAATCCGGCTGGATGTGCTTGGCACCGATCTTGATATCCAAGCGCAGCTGACCCGCGAAGGGGCCGCCGTGGCCGAAGGCACAACGGGCCGACTGCTATTCGCCAATGTAGATGCGCCACGCGGCCTCAGACCCGGTGACTTTGTGACCGTTGTGGCGTTGGAGCCCGAGCTGCAGCGCGTCATCCGCCTGCCTGCAACCGCATTGGGTGCAGATAGCACCATCCTGCTGGTGGGTGCCGAAGACCGGCTGGAGGTGATGGACGTCGATCTGCTGCGCCGCCAAGGCGATGATGTGATCATCCGCACGCGTGGTGCGGTAGGCCGCGAGGTTGTGCTGGAGCGCAGTCAGGTTCTGGGCGCAGGCATCAAGGTCAGACCGTTGCGCGACACTGAAGGCGGCGCCCCCGAAGCGCCAGACCTGGTCGAGCTGGATGACGACCGGCGCGCCCGCATGATCGCTTTCGTGGAGGCCAACACGCGGATCCCCGACGAGGTGAAAACGCGCATGCTGGGCCAGCTTGAGCAAGCCAAGGTCCCCGCCGCCATGGTCGAACGCATCGAATCCCGGATGGGGAGCTAGGCCCATGCGGGACGCCATCCGGGCAAATACGGGCGGGGTGCTGTCCTACTTCACCCGGCACCGGACGGCGGCGAACCTGCTGCTGGTCATCTTGATTTGCGTGGGCGTCGCGGTGTTGCCGCGCATGCGGACACAGTTCTTTCCCGATGTGATTGTGGACAATGTGCGGGTCAATGTCACTTGGCAGGGGGCGGGGGCAGATGACGTTGATCGCGCCATTGTGCAGCTTTTGGAGCCTGCCCTTTTGGCCGTTGAAGGCATTGAAAGCTCAGAATCGCGCTCGACCGAGGGCAGCGCCCGGATCACTCTTGAGTTTGAGCCGGGGTGGGACATGGCCCGCGCGGCGGACGAGGTACAAGTGGCCGTCGACGCCATTTCCGACCTGCCCGAAGACGCGGACGAGCCCACGGTGCGGCGCGGCGCATGGCGCGACCGGGTTACTGATGTCGTCATCACCGGCCCCGTCGGCGTGGATCAGCTGGGCCGGTTTGCCGATGAATTTGTCACCAGGCTCTTTGCGGCGGGGGTGACGCGCACGACGATTCGCGGCGTGGCCTCGCCAGAGACGCTGGTGGAGGTGCCCTCCACAGCGCTGATCAAGCATGACATCACCATGGCAGAGATCGCGACCGCGATCCGGGGAGAAGCCTCAACCGATCCGGCAGGGGAGGTCTCCGGCGTGTCCGCCCGGGTGCGGATGGGTGTTGCCAAACGCGACCCGGCGGCGCTTGCAGGGGTTGTGCTGCGCTCAAATCCCGATGGTTCAAACCTGACCGTGGGCGATGTGGCGACCATCGTGGTAGAGGGAACCGACCGCGATATTGCCTATTTCAAGGACGAGAACCCTGCAATTTCGGTTCGCGTCGACCGCTCCGCCCAGGGTGACGCGATTGACGTACAAGACCGCGTCGCCGAGGTCGCGGAAGACCTTGAGCTGACCCTGCCCGAAGGCACCACAATTGATCTGATCCGCACACGGTCGGAGGCCATAACGGGCCGCATCGATATCCTGCTCGACAACGGGCTGGTCGGGCTGGGCTTGGTGGTTTTGCTGCTCTTCCTGTTTCTCAACGCGCGCACGGCCTTCTGGGTCGCCGCAGGCATTCCGGTGGCGATGCTTGGGGCGATTGCGCTGATGTATCTGGCAGGGCTGACGATCAACATGATTTCGCTTTTTGCGCTGATCATCACATTGGGGATTGTCGTGGACGACGCCATTGTCGTGGGGGAGCATGCCGATTTTCGGCATCGCACTCTGGGCGAAGACCCGGTTACAGCTGCCGAGAACGCGGCCAAACGCATGTCTGCCCCGGTCTTTTCGGCCACCATCACCACGATCATTGCCTTTTTCGGGCTGGTGGCAATCGGGGGCCGGTTTGGCGACCTGATCGCTGACATTCCCTTTACGGTCATCGTCGTGCTGGCCGCCTCGCTGGTCGAATGCTTCCTGATCCTGCCGCACCATATGAGCCATGCCCTTGCGTCATCGTCGCGCGAATATTGGTATGACTGGCCGTCGCGCACCGTCACCAAAGGGTTCAATTGGGCGCGTGACAGGCTGTTCAGGCCCTTCATGCGGCTGGTGATCTGGGCGCGCTATCCGGTTGTGGCGATTGCGCTCGCCGTGCTCGCCACTCAAGCCGCCCTGTTCATACGCGGCGATGTCACCTGGCGGTTCTTCAATGCGCCTGAACGCGGGTCCGTCTCGGGCAATTTCTCGATGCTGCCGGGAGCCACCCGCGAGGATACGCTTGAAATGATGGCCGAGATGCAGCGCGCCACCAACGAGCTCGCCGCGCAATATGAGCAACGCTATGGCCGCAACCCGCTGGATTATGTGCTTGCCAATATCGGCAGCACAACCGGGCGCGGGCTCGCGGGGGCCGATACCAAGGATCCCGACCAGCTGGGCGCCATTGCCATCGAGCTGATCGACGCGGACCAGCGCCCCTATTCCTCGTTCCAGTTTGTAGGCGAGTTGCAGGACATGGTGCGCAGACACCCGATGGTGGAGCAGATCAGCTTTCGTGGCTGGCGCTCCGGCCCCGGAGGGGACAGCCTGGATGTCCAGCTTTTCGGGGCAGAGGCCCAGACCCTCAAAGACGCGGCCGAAGCCTTCAAGGAAGCCTTGCTGCAGTTTCCCGAAGTCTCTGCCGTCGAAGACAGCCTCGCCTATGACAAGGAGGAGCTGATCCTCGACCTCACGGCGCAAGGCCAGGCACTGGGCTTTACGATTGATGCGTTGGGCCGCGTGCTGCGCGACCGGCTGAACGGGATTGAAGCCGCAACCTACCCGGACGGGCCACGCTCGGCCACCATCCGGGTGGAGCTGCCCGCAGGCGAGCTGACCGCCGACTTTGTCGAGCGCACTTTCCTGCGCGCCCCCTCCGGCGCTTATGTCCCGCTGGCCGATATCGTGACGGTTGAAAGCCAAACCGGCTTCTCGACGGTCCGGCGGGAGAACGGGATAAGGGTGGTTTCGGTCACGGGCGACGTGTCCGAGGATGACCCGGCCCGCGCCACCGAAATCTCCGAGCTGATCGCGACCGAAATCCTGCCGAAGCTGGAGCAGGATTTCGGCATCGCCACCCAGCAGGCCGGGCTGGCCGAGCAGGAGAATCAATTTCTGACCGAGGCGGCCACGGGGCTTATCCTGTGTCTGCTTGGCATCTATCTTGCGCTGGCCTGGGTCTTTGCCAGCTTTAGCCGGCCTGCCGTGATCATGGCCATCATTCCCTTCGGGCTGATCGGCACGATCTATGGCCACCACGCCTGGGATGTGCCGTTGTCCATGTTCACCGTGGTTGGGCTGATCGGTATGACGGGCATCATCATCAACGACTCCATCGTGCTGGTGTCGACCATTGACGATTACGCGAAAGAGCGCGGGTTGATCCCTGCGATCATTGACGGGGCCTCCGACCGGCTGCGCCCGGTGATGTTGACGACCCTGACGACCGTGTTGGGCCTGGCCCCGCTGCTGTTTGAAACTTCGCGCCACGCACAGTTCCTCAAACCGACGGTGATCACGCTATGCTATGGGCTTGGCTTTGGGATGTTCCTCGTGCTCCTGGTTGTCCCGTCCCTGATGGCCATGCAGGCAGATTTCGCCCGCCAGACAAGGGCGCTGCGCCGGGCCGTTGCCGCGCCTCGGCTGAGGGCCGTGACGCTTGCCAATCTTGCCGCAATCTCGGCGCTGTTTGGCGCAACCCTCGGGGTGGCGATCTGGCAAGGCGCACTGCCCGGTTTCATCACCTCGCTGCTGCCCGGCCTTGCAGGGGCCGCGCCGATATCAGCGGGGCTCGCCGTGTTCCTCGGGGCCGTCATGGTGCTGTTGATGTTGAACTGGGTGGTGGGCGCTGCCGCCCATGCGGCGCGCCGGACCTAACCTCAACCCTGCGTCAGTCGCAGCCCTGAAGCTCGACGGCTTCCCGTGTCGTCAGCACCGTGAGGCGCACCGTCGAGAGGTCAATCTGCGCAGGCCCGCCCTGAGGCACCAGCCTGACAGAGGAAGAAACAAGCGGTCCGTTGCGCACAAATTCCGGCTCACTCACCCAGATCTCCCGGTTGGCCAGTTCGACCACGGAGGTCTCGGACCGGCCATCCAGTTGTGGAAGGTTGGTCGCCACATCCAGCCTGTAGCCGTCCCCATGCCTATACAGATGACAGCTCAGCTGCGCGTCGACCGTTTCTGGACGGGCAGCGAGCGCCGCGCGAATCTCATTGGCGCCGCCTGCGTCGTCTGGGTCGAGCTGCTCGGACAGCTCCACCCGGACAGGCACGCAAATCTCGTTGCAGACACCAAAGATCAATTGAAGTTCCGCGTTGATGGGACCCTCCTTAAGGGCCTCCAGATGCACGGGCAGCACGATGTCGCCGGTATACCCGACGGACCTCATGCCATATTGTCGGAACACCTGTGGTCGCGGCCATAGGATCTCGGCACTGCTGATGTTGCTTGACCCACGCCAGCTGACCCGGGTTGGGATGCCACCATCGCCAGGTGCGCGCCAATAGGTTTTCCACCCGGGCGCAAGACTGATCTGGATTCCCGCATAATGGGCACCGCTTTGAGTGCGCCACCCGTCGAGCAGTGAGACCCTCACGACGCTTTCGACGTCCTGAATCATCTGCGCAGCCGCTGGCAGCGGCAAGCTGCTTAAAGCGGTGAGGCAAAGGGCGGAGAGAGCGGATCTGATGCGTTTCATGGTCCTCCTCAGATAGGCGAGGTTCCCTCACACGGGAAATCACGTCTCAGCGAGAGTTTGCTACAGTGGCGGCGAAAGCCCAGTGCTTCCCCTTGATCCTGTCCCCGGAACCCCGCACGTTGAAACCATGACAAAGCTAAACGATTCCATGGATTTGAACGGCAGATTGCTGATTGCCATGCCGTCCATGGGCGATGCCCGGTTCGAGAAATCGGTGATTTTCGTCTGCTCCCATTCGGATAACGGAGCGATGGGGCTGATCGTCAACAAACCGGCTGAAGACCTGAAATTTAAGGATCTTTTGAAACAATTGGAGATTGAGGCACCTGCCTCCGCCCGCTCGATCCGAATCCATGTGGGTGGCCCGGTAGAGTTTGGGCGGGGCTTCGTGCTGCATTCTGCCGATTACGAAGAGGGCGACAGCACCCTGAAGGTTGATGAGCGCTTTGCGATGACCGCAACCATAGACATCCTTGAAGACATCGCGTTTGGGTCCGGGCCGGATCAGGCCTTGCTGGCGATGGGCTATGCTGGCTGGGGGCCGGGCCAGCTGGAGCAAGAGATCATCCAGAACGGCTGGCTGATCGGGGATGCCACCGAAAGGCTGATTTTTGGGCGCGATGATGACGGGAAATGGCAAGGCGCGCTGCAGGTAATGGGCATCGACCCGCTGCTTTTGTCAGCTGAGGGTGGCCGCGCCTGAGCCACGCGGGGCAGCGGCGCGCCTCAAGCGATCCCGGATGGCAAGACCCAGCCCATGCTCAGGGATCGGCGCGACCGTGAAGTGATCGGCCTCTTCTGCCTTGGCCGCCTCGTCCATCTGCCTCAACATGGCAAAAAGGTTCGCAGCAGCCTCTGTCAGGTCGCCACTTGGCGACAACGTCATGGTAGCAATCTCGGCCCCAAGCCCCAGATGCGGAACGTCCCCTTTTGCGGCCACGTCCAGAACCACGCCCACATCCGGCGCGTAATGTGAGCTCAGCTGCCCCGGCGCGTTGGGTGTCGGACCCACCTGCCCGGCAGAGATCTGGCGACCCAGCACATCCTCTGCCGTCTCTCGGGCCACGCCGCCAGGTCGCAACAGGGCCACTGGCTCACCGCCAAAAATTGTCGATTCCAGCCCGACACCGCAGGGCCCGCCATCCAGAACCGCTGCGATCCTGCCCTCAAGCCCCTCCAGGACGTGGGCTGCGGTGGTCGGGCTGATTTTGCCTGACGGGTTGGCGGACGGGGCCGCGACAGGGCGGCCAGCAGCGGCCAGCAATTGCTGCGCAAGAGGGTGGGCCGGGATGCGAATGGCAACCGTGTCCAGACCCGCCGTCACCAATGGCGACAACCCTGCATCAGCGCGGAACGGCAGCACCAACGACATCGGACCAGGCCAAAATACCTCTGCAAGGTGCCGAGCCTCCCCATCCAGCGCCGCCAACGCTTCAGCAGCAGCCAAGTCCGGCACATGGACGATCAGCGGGTTGAAGCTGGGGCGGTTTTTTGCAGCAAAGATCGACGCGACCGCGTGGTCATTCGTGGCATCTGCGCCCAGCCCGTAGACCGTCTCGGTCGGGAAGGCCACCAACTCACCCGCCCGCAACAGCTCGGCAGCCTGCAGAAACTGGGACGGGTCGAGCCTGAGTGTCACGCGGAAAGCCCCTGTTTTGCTGTGTTCTGACGTGGCGTTTTGCTTGCGGTGGGCGCGGTCACGGGCCACATTTCCCGCGCTACCAAAGTCCTTTAGCCGATCAGCGCGCCCTTGCCTAGCGGTGCCCAAACCGGAGAAATTCATGCCCTATCGTGCCCCATCCGCCGATTACCAGTTCTTGTTTGACCACGTCGTGAATTACTCCGACGTCACCGCGACGGAGAAATTTTCCGAAGCCACGGCCGATGTGACCGCCGCGATCCTTGATGAGGCCGCCAAGCTGGCCTCGGAAGTTCTGGCCCCCCTGCAACGCAATGGAGACCTGCACCCCGCCCGGTTGGAAAACGGGGTTGTGCGCACCTCTCCGGGATATGGAGACGGGTATAAGTCAATTGCCGAGGGCGGCTGGGTCGGCATGGCAGCAGACCCGGACTATGGCGGCATGGGCCTGCCCCAGTCCCTGGTCAATGCGGTGAACGAGATGATGGGCGGTGCCTGCCTGTCGCTGCAATTGAACCCACTGATGACCCAAGGCCAGATCGAGGCGCTTGAACATCACGCCTCGGACGAGATCAAGGCGCTGTATTTGCCGCATCTGATTTCCGGCGCATGGTCAGGCACGATGAACCTGACCGAACCGCAAGCCGGCTCGGATGTGGGGGCGCTGCGCACCAAGGCCGAGCCCAATGATGACGGCACATATGCGATCACCGGCCAGAAGATATACATCAGCTGGGGCGACAATGACTTTACCGAAAATGTCTGCCACCTCGTCCTCGCCCGCCTGCCCGATGGGGCACCCGGGACCAAGGGGATCTCGCTATTCATGGTGCCGAAGCTGATCCCGGATGCCGATGGCAAGCCGGGCGTGGCAAACGCCCTGAAGGTCGTCTCGCTGGAGCATAAGCTGGGCCTGCACGGCTCCCCCACGGCTGTCATGCAATATGACGCCGCGCAGGGCTGGCTGATTGGCGAGCCGCATAAGGGCATGGCTGCCATGTTTACGATGATGAACAACGCCCGGCTGGGCGTCGGCGGGCAAGGCATCGCCGTGGCAGAGGCCGCCTACCAACACGCGCTCGCCTATGCGATGGACCGCAAGCAAGGCAAGGCCGTTGAGGGCGAGGCCATCATTGGCCATGCCGATGTGCGCCGTATGCTGGCCGAGATGAAGGCTGATGTCTTCGCCTCCCGCGCGATTGCGGCGGCCTGCGCCAAGGCCATCGATATGGGCAATGCGACCGATGACGCGGCCTGGAAGGCCCGTGCCGCGCTGCTGACCCCCATCGCCAAAGCATTTGGCACAGACGTGGGGATCGACGTGTCGCAAAAAGGCATTCAGGTGCATGGCGGCATGGGCTTCATTGAAGAAACAGGCGCTGCGCAATATCTGCGCGACGTGCGCGTCACCGCGATCTATGAAGGCACCAACGGTATTCAGGCCATGGACCTCGTCGCCCGCAAGATGATGGATGGCGGCGAGGCTGCTTACGCGCTGATAGACGAGATCGAAACCTCCGTCGAAGGCTGCAAGGCCGACAATCCGGAGCTTGCCGAGAAGGTCTTCACCGCCCTCGAAACATTGCGGGAGACCACAGAATGGCTGGTGACGCAGGATATGACTGACCGCTTCGCGGGCTCGGTCGCCTATCTGCGGCTGTTCGCACGCTGTCTTGGCGGCTACTTCCATCTCTGCGCTGCGCATCGCGAAGGCATGCAAGGCCCGCGCAGCAAGCTCGCCCGGGTCTATATGCAGCGCCTGTTGCCAGAACATGTGGGGCTGGCCGAGCATGTGCGCAGCGGGGCGCAGGACCTCTATGATCTGAGCGTCGAAGACCTCGTGGCGTGAGCCAGCCCGCGCCGCTGCGCTACCCGTTCGAAGATATCCCTGCAGAGGGCGCGGCCATCAAGGTTGCGCCTGGCATCTTGTGGATGCGCCTGCCGCTGCCCATGAAGCTGGACCACGTCAATATCTACGCGGTCGAAGACGGGGATGGCTGGGCGATCGTGGATACCGGGTTCTACTCCAAACGCGGTGTGGCGATCTGGGAAAAGATGCTGGCAGGCCCTCTGGGTGGCAAACCCGTCAAGACTGTCATCGTCACCCATCACCATCCCGACCACATCGGCATGGCCGGATGGCTGCAAAGCGCGCATGGGGCAGAGCTGGTCACGACCCGCACCGCCTGGCTGATGGCGCGGATGCTGACGCTGGATGAGCAACCTTTGCCGACGCCCGAGGCCATCACCTTCTACATCCGTGGCGGCATCGACCCGGAGGTTCTGGAGAAACGCAAGGCCGAGCGGCCGTTCAACTTCGCAGATTGCGTCGCCCCGATGCCGCAAGGCTTCACGCGGATCAAAGAGGGCGACCGGCTGCATATCGGCGGGCGCGATTGGGATATCCGTATCGGCAACGGCCATGCCCCCGAACATGCCACGCTGTGGTCCGAAGACGGCATTGTGCTGGGGGGTGACCAGCTGCTGCCCACGATTTCCCCCAATCTCGGGCTCTATCCGAATGAGCCTGAGGCGGATCCTGTCTCTGACTGGCTGGAGGCCTGCGAGCGGCTGAGCCGTTTTGCCACGGATGACCAATTGGTCTTGCCGGGCCACAAGCTGCCGTTCACGGGGCTGCCTACCCGGTTGCGCCAACTGATCGATAATCATCACAGCGCGCTGGATCGCTTGGCGGCCTTTCTGACAGAACCGCATACGGCGCATGAGTGTTTCGAGACGCTGTTTCGTCGCAAGATCTGTGGCGGAGAATACGGGCTCGCGCTGGTTGAAAGCATGGCCCATTGTCATCACCTCTATTTGCGTGGACAAGCAACGCGCCGCTTGCGAGATGACGGGGCGTATCTGTACCAAACGAAGGGCTGACGGGTTATGGGCGAGACGATCAAGACGACTGCTGAAGCAATTGAAGCGCAGGCAATGCCCAAGGCGCGCGCAGTCCATACGCAGACGCGCAACCCTTCGCCAGAGCAGGAACCTTTGCCAAAAGGGGTGGCTGGTGCCGATCTCGACAGCAAGTCACCGGCGGAATGGGCCTATATCCGGCTTGTCTTGTATATCAAGAATTTCGAAGAACAGCTCAATGCCGACCAAGAGGTCGCAATGGGCTTCACAGGCGGCGATGCAGGTGTGATGCGGATCGAAGGCATGGGGTTCTATGCCCCCGATATCATCACCTTCTACGGAAGCGACCCGACCGGCACCAAAACCCAACAAATTCAGCATGTCAGCCAATTGAACGTCATGCTGCGCGCCCTGCCCAAAGAGGTTGACCGCCCCGAGCCAAACCGCATCGGCTTCCGCCTCGCCACAGCGCTTGAAGAAGAGTGACGCAAAGGTCGCACAGGCCGTGACAGTCGAAAAAGAATCCGGTAAAGCTCGCAAAACACCAGACGGAGGCCAAGATGGCTGATCACGAACACGGCTCTATGGATATCAAGGATCAAGAGAAGACCTTTGACGGCTTCGTGAAATTCACGACCTATACCGTCATCGGCATTCTGGTGTTCTTGGTCCTGCTGGCGTTGATCAACGGCTAACACCCGGCCACCTGTAGTTTCATGTTGAAACGTGCCCTCCTTTCGCTGGCGCTTCTGGCTGGTCTGGCCGCTTGCGGGGCGGAACCGATTTGGTCAGAACAACATGAGATCGACCGCGTGGCCTACCGCGCACCCGGACCTGCCAAACTGACATTGATCACCGTGATCAACAATCGCTCTGGGGCGGGCGGGCATACCGCCCTTCTGATCAACGGCCCACAGCGCGTTGTGTGGGATCCGGCGGGCACCTGGTGGAACCCAAATGCCCCCGAACGCAATGATCTGCATTACGGCATGACCGACCGGATGGTGGATATCTATGTCGACTATCACACACGCGAAACCTACCGGACGGTTCTGCAAGAGATCACCGTGACCCCCGAGGTCGCCGCGAAAGCCATGCAGCTCGCGGCAAATTATGGCGCGGTGCCGAAGACGCAATGCTCCGTCTCTACCACAAACATCCTGCGTCAATTGCCAGGGTTTGAGAGCATTCCGGTCAGCTATTATCCCACCAAAACAATGGCTGCATTTGCAAAGCTGCCGGACGTTTCAACGCGGACGGTGCGGGATGACGACCCGGACGACAACACCTCTAAGCTGCCCGAGGGCTAAACGTTTATGGCGCTTAGCGAGTAGCTCTTGATCATTGTCTGAGGCACCGCGCGCCGACCCTGTCTTTCGTGATGCCGGACCTAGAGCTTCACCCGCTCGGATTTCGGATCATAAAAGGGTTTCGACGACACCTCTGCCCTAACCCTTGAGCCCGCAACATCGATCTCGAAGGTTGATCCCAGCACATCGGCCAACGTCTCGCCCGCGCAGGGAATGTAGCCCATGCCCATCGCGGCGCCTATTGCGTGACCATAGGCGCCGGAGGTCAGGTAGCTGACGATCTCCCCATCACGCAGCACGGGTTCGGCATGGTAGAGAAGCGGCTCGGGGTCGGTGAGTTTGAATTGCAGCAGCCGCATTTGCAGCCCCTCATCCTG
>CAYLVP010000023.1:0-1406 GCA_964387155.1 uncultured Rhodobacterales bacterium
ATTCAACGATCTCTTCCAGCTCTTCCTTGGCCTCATCGATGCCCGCCACGTCGTCAAAGGTGACGCGGCCGTGCTTTTCGGTCAGCAGTTTGGCGCGCGATTTGCCAAAGCCCATAGCCCCGCCTTTGCCGCCGCCCTGCATCCGGTTCATAAAGAAAATCCAGATGCCGATGATGATGATGAACGGCAGAAGCGTGCCGACATAGGCCCAGAGCCCGTTTTGTTCCTGAGACTTGGCGTTGATCTCGACATTGTTCTCCAAAAGCACGTCGGTCACGTCGACGCCTTCCGGTTTGATCACGGCAAATTGTTCGGTTCCGGCTTTGCCGATGATCCGTTCGCCGTCCAGCGTCACCTCAGAGACGTCCCCACGCTCCACACGGTCCACAAATTCCGAATAGGCGATTTCCTGCGAATTCATCTGCGCCTGTCCGCCATTGAACAGGTTAAACAGCGCTACGATCAGCAAAAGCAGAACGAGCCAGAAGGCGATATTGCGCGCGTTGCCCAAGGAATGTCTCCCGATATCAGCTTGGAATAACCGCTCTTTGCGGCTTGTCCCTTAAAATAGGGGGTATGGCAGGTAGTTCAATGGAAGAAAAGTGTCGCATTCATGGCATTGGATCAAACAATCGCTATTCCACCCGCGCCCTGTTTGCGAGGAAATGCAGGAATGGCTGCGCCAGCGTTGCCGTCCATCCGTTTGAAAGCCCTGCCAGCGGTGCGGCAATTAGCGCGCTCCCCTCCCAGATCGCCGGGCTTGAGAGGAGCGAGGGCCGGGGCAGCCCTGTATCGCGCCAATCAGGGCAGTGCTGCAGGCCATCTTCCCCGAGTGCGGCGATTTCCAACCCATCTTCATGCGGGCCCTCCAACTGCCAACGGCCATCCCAAATCTTATCCGTCGGGCGCCGAAGGGTCTTCACCGCGTTCCATTCACGGGTGAAGCGCGTGGCCTCTTGCGTCCGTGACATAAAGCAACCAGCCAGCGTGTGAGCGCCCGACCGGGTGAGCCCAAGCTCCAAATCCGCCAAGGCGCGACGGCGCGGCACGTAAGGCTCCCGTCCAACCCATTGCAATGCGGCGCAAATCAAACGCCTGTTCGTGTCCAGCGGAACTGGCCGATGGAGCGGGAGAAGCAGATCACCACCCTCGGTCTTCGCGTGATCGAGGGCCTCTTTTAGGGCATAATGCTCCAACGCAGCCTTGGCCGTGGAGAGGTGATGACTGGTGCTAACCAACCCGCCCACGGTGATCCCGAGCGGCTCCAACTGCGCAAGAATGCGTCGCGCCTGGACGCGATCAAACCTTGGATCCTCGTTGCTGGGGTCATCAACCCACGCGATCCCCTGCCGCTCAAGATGCGCCTGGGCCTTGGCACGGCTGCGCTGAAGCAAGGGCCTGACCCA
>CAYLVP010000023.1:1506-37799 GCA_964387155.1 uncultured Rhodobacterales bacterium
AGCGCCATGGAGTCGCTGCCGCCAGACACAGCGGCGGCGACATGTTGGGGGGTGTCGAGGAAAAACGGGCTGTTGAAGATGTGCTCTACGAACCAGCCGTCATCGTCTTTTTCGCTCACGAACAGCCGAGCGTGGCGCGCGATTGTTGGGCCTGAGCCACTTGCGCCGAGCCGGGATAGCGGTTGCCGACCTCTTGCAGCATCAGGCAGGCCTCCTGCCTCTGCCCCAAAGCGTCAAGCGACAGCCCCAGATTGTAAAGCGCCTCAGGAGCACGCGGCGCATCCGGCGCGCCGGAGAAGCTTTCCAGATAGGCACGCGCGGCCCCTTGGGCATCGCCCGCCTGCTCCAATGCCGAGCCCCGGAAGAAATGCGCATCTGCCTCTAGAGGGCTCCCCGGGTAGGATTGGGTGAAGGTCGCAAACTGGTCCGCGGCGCCGCGAAAGTCACCGGATGCGAGCGCCTCCTGCGCCCGCTCGAAATCTGCCTTCTCGACAATCGCCAGCTCTGGCGCGTCAGAGGGCGCAGGCGCAGGGGATGCAGGGGCCGCAACCTGCCCACCGCCCAGAACCGGCGTCTCCCCAACCGTGCCCAGATCGCCGCCTTCCAGTTCCAGCAACCGGAACTCCAGATCGCCGATGCGGTTCGTGCCGTCGGCCACCACGCGGTTGATGCGGTTCTCCAGCTCTTCAGCCTTGGCGTTGAGCCGGGTCAGCCCCTGCTCGATCGCATCGATCCGCTGCAAGGTATCCCCGGTCACAGTCGTGCTACTGGTCCCGGTCGAGGGCTGCAGCTCCGCCTTGAGGCGGTTTATCTCGGCGTTCAACACGCCGAGTTCTGACCGGATATCGGCCAAGGAGCTGTCTTGCGCGGCACCCGGCATCGCAGTCACTGCCAGAAAAGCCGCTGTCAGAAGAACCCGCATCGTCTGCTTCCTTTAGCTCGTAAGCCCTGCGCCAATCACCGTCACCGCGCGGCGGTTCTGGGCGTAGCACACTTCGGTCGAGCAGACCTCAAGCGGCCGCTCCTTTCCATAGGTGATTGTGCGGAGGCGACCATCAGCGACACCTTGGCTGACCAGGAAATCGCGCACAGCTGCGGCCCGGCGGGCGCCAAGTGCGAGGTTATACTCTCGCGTGCCCTGCTCATCCGCATGGCCCTCGATAATGGCGGTAAATGAGGTGTTGGTGTTCAGCCAGCTGGCCTGCTGGGTCAGCGTGGCGCGGGCCTCGTCAGTGAGCGTTGAAGTGTCCACCGCGAAAAGCACCCGGTTGCCGATGGTTTCGCTAAAGTATTCGGGCGAGTTTGGTGCCAAGGCACCGGTCGTGATGGTCCCGTCAAGCGCACCGGCCCCCGCGGCATCGGTATCTCCGAGGCGGCCGTTTTGGCTGAACAGCCCGCCGGAGCAGGCAGACAGGGCGACAGAGGCGGATAACAGCAGGGCTGTGGAGAGAATTTTCATGGGGTTGGATCCTTATGGCTCTTCTTGGCTCGATTGGCGTTAGCGTAGCACGGGGCGGGCATAGAGGGGAAGTTCTGCCCGCCACACATCTTATTTCAACAGTGGCGACCAGCTGGGGTCAGAGGCACCTTCCTTGATTGCGCGCAGATTGCGCCCCGAAATATCGACGGAATGCAGCGTCGAAGTCCCGGATTCGCCCGCGCTTTCGCGCGTGAACATGATCACACGGCCATTTGGCGCCCAAGTGGGTCCCTCGTCGAGAAAGGAGGCCGTCAGCAGCCGTTCGCCCGAGCCATCCGTGTTCATCACCCCGATATGGAACCGACCCCGGTTTTGCTTGGTGAAGGCAATCAGGTCGCCGCGCGGGGACCAGACCGGCGTGCCGTAGCGGCCCTGCCCAAAGCTGATCCGCGTGGCCGCCCCCCCACCCGCCGGCATCACATAAAGCTGCGGCGTCCCTGTGCGGTCGCTTTCAAAGACAATCTGGCTGCCATCAGGCGAAAAGCTGGGCGCGGTCTCAATGGTCGGGTCAGATGTCAGTTGCTGCGGCGCACCGCCCGCGATGTTGAGCTTATAGAGGTCGGTGTTGGACCCGGTGGTCAGCGAGTAAATGATCGACTGGCCATCCGGCGCGAAACGCGGCGCGAAGCTCATCGTACCGGGCTGATCGGCCAGGATTTGACGCGTGACTGTCCCGATATCGAGCACATAGATTTTCGGAAAACCCGTCTCGTAGCTGGTATAGATCACCCGGCCACCATCGGCAGAGAAGCGGGGGGCAAGCACGATGGACTGATCCGTGGTCAGGAACTGGTTGTTCGCCCCGTCGTAATCCATGATCGCGATGCGCTTGGCGCGGGCGTTTTTGGGACCGGTTTCAGAGACATAGACGATGCGGCTGTCAAAATACCCGCCCTCGCCGGTGATCCGGCTATAGGCGGCATCGGCCACCTTATGCGCCATGCGCCGCCAGCCCTGTATGGAGCCCACAAATTGCAGACCCTCCCCCAGTTGCTGTTCGGAGAAGACGTCGAAAAGCCGGAACTTCACCACGATCTGATTGTCGCCCGCCGTGCTGACGGAGCCAGTGATGAGCGCCTGCGCGTTGATCGCTTTCCAGTCGGCGAATTGCACCGGGCTGTCGAAATTGGTGATGCCCGAGATATAGGCGTTTTGCGGGATCTCACGAAACAGGCCCGAGCCCGTCAGGTCAGCCGCAATCACTCGAGCAAGCTCAGCCGCATATTGGTCAGCGCCCGCGGTCTCTGCGATGAAATCGGGAACGGCGAAGGGCAGCGGCTCGATATTGGGGTTGTCGATCTCGAGCTGTAGCGGTTCTTGCGCAGCCGCGATCTGCACCCAAAGCCCCGCCATGATGAGCGCGAGTACCGCCATTATCTTCCGTGTCATGCCCATATCCTTTCCCAACATCCTGTTCGTCCCGTGCTGGTTTGCTGCATGCAGTGTCGGACCTGATGCGATGTTATGCAATAACCCTGTCATCGGATCTCCTGCGTACTGGCGTTGAAGCTCGCTTCAATATTGCGCCAAGTGTCGTATTTCTCGACCGGAAGCCCAAGGCCACCGGAGCCACATCGTATGATAGCGCGTCTTGCGGCTTCAAAGGCCCTGTCAACCGCGACGCCGCTGCCACCTTGAGCGCTGATCATCCTGATCGATCCAACTTCTGGCTTTGCGTCGGGTGTCATGGAGAAGCCGACAACAACCGTAATTTTCAGCGCGTCGGTGCTCAGCGCACCGACGTTCCAGCAGCGCTTGATCCCCAGAATCAGGCCAGACTTCTCTTGCCTCGTCAGCGGTGTGCCGGTGCCACCCCCGGCCGACGGCGCGCTTTGTGACGCTGGCGCAGGCTCGGAATTTGCTTCCTCTACGGCGTCCTCGATCAAGTCCTGTAACCCCGGAGTCGCAGGCGACTCCTCCGTTGGCGCGTCAGGTTCAGCAACCTGCACGGGCTGCGGCGGCGGGGTCGGTTTGCGGCCGGGACGGTTGGAGATCGTGGGCGCGCGGTTCGAGGTCTCGTCCGCCTCGGTGACCACCTGTGTGGTGGTTTGCTCGGTGGCGGTTTGATCTTGCGGCGCTTCTTGAACAGCCTCGGCTGCCGCATCGGGGGCCGCTTCGAGCTGCGCGGCATCCTCCACCTGCACCTCCGGCTCAGGCGCTTCGGTCACCTGATCGGCAATCACTTCCGCCTGTTCAGGGGCCAGTTCGGGGGCATCTTCCGCAAGAATGACGGCACCGGGATCGCCTTCAGGCTGATCGGGCGCTTCAGGGGCGGGCGGCGCGGGCGGGGCCTCTACCGGCGCGGGGGGGGCGTCATTGGTCTCGCTGGTCAGCGGTGCAGGTGCCGGGGCCTCTGGAGCGATGGGCGTATCGGGCTGAGCTACTTCTGGCGCGGGCGCGTCTTCGGGTGGCGCATCAAGGCCCGGAGGGGCCTCCCCCGTCTCCGGGCTGCTGGGTTGTGCTGCCAGAAACTGATCTTCCGAAATGATCGAAACATCCGTGACGGTCACCGCATCAAAATCATCACGGGCCACAAAAAACCCGCCTATCAACAGCCACAGAAACAAGGCCGCATGCCCTGCCCCTGATACATAGGCACCGGTTTTCATATCCTCGCCCATCGGCGCTTACTCAGCAGGCGCGGGCGCGCCATCAAAGGACGGCCCGTCCGTATCCGTCACCAGCCCGATATTGGAAAAGCCCGCATTGTTGAGCGCCCCCATCACCTGCACGACCTGCGCGTAAGACACCGCCCCGTCCGCACGCAAAAACACCTTGTCCGTGCTGCGTTCCGCCGCAATCGCGCGCAGGCGGCCGATAAGCTCGTTCGCGGCGACCGGGGTGTTCTGGATCGAAAGCTCCCCGCCTACCTCTACCGTGATGGTAAGCGGCTCTTCCTCTTCTGTGGGTAGCGCATTTGCGGCGGTCTTGGGCAGCTCGACCGGCACGCCCACGGTCAACAAGGGTGCTGCCACCATGAAGATGATCAACAGCACCAGCATCACGTCCACGAAGGGTGTGACGTTGATCTCTGACATCGGCTTGGCCTTGGATTTCCGCCGCCGCCCCCTGCGAGAGCCAGACGCGGCGCCTTGTCCTACGGGTCCCACGGGTCAGGCGTCCAACTGGCGCGACAGGATGGTCGAAAACTCGTCCGCAAATGCCTCATAGCCGCTGGCGATGCGGTCCGCATCGGCGCTGAGCTTGTTGTAGAAGATCACCGCTGGGATGGCGGCCAGAAGGCCCAGCGCCGTTGCCACCAAAGCCTCGGCAATCCCGGGGGCCACAACCGCAAGGTTGGTGTTCTGCGCAATCGCGATTTCCTCAAACGCGTGCTTGATCCCCCAGACGGTGCCAAACAGCCCGATGAAGGGCGCGGTCGCCCCGACGGTGGCCAAAAAGCCCAGCCCGTAATTCAGCTTCTCATCCTCTTTGGCGATCGCCACATCCATGGAGCGGTCAATCCGAGAACTGGCCCCCGCAATCAACTGCCCGTCCTCGCGATGGGATCGCTGCCATTCAGTCATTCCAGCCGCAAATATCCGCTCCGCCGCGCCGCTTGGATTGTCGCCCACCTTGTCAAACAGCTCATCGAGCGGCTCGCCCGACCAAAAGGCGCGGTCAAAAGCCTCCGCCTGACGCCGCGCAACGCGGTAGTTGATGAATTTCTGAATGATGATCGCCCAACCCCAAAAGGAGGCCGCAATCAGCATCAGCATAACGATCTTAACTGTCAGAGTTGCCCGCCAGAACAGCGCAGTGACCGAAAAGTCCACCTCGCTGGCCAGGCCAATTGCCTCAGCTTCCATGATACCCGCTCGTTTATATACACCGCTTTTGCGCGGCTTGCCTGCCACGACACATACTACGTTGGACGTCGCATTGCCATTCTTCCTTGGCGGGAGGCCAAAAAATTATGTGTGAGGGTCCAGTTTTGCGCGAATATCTGCTGGAATGCGGGCGGGTTTGCCGTTTTCCGCCAGACAGACCAAGATCACTTGGCTGTCAAACAGCGTCGTATCGCCGCGCTGCACCGTCTGGCGAAGCGCGATGCGCGCAGGCGTCAGCCCTTCAAGCGCAGTTGCAACCTCCAACATGTCGTCAAACCGCGCGGGCGCGAGGTAATCGGCCTCCACCCGACGCACGGCAAAAACGAGCCCTGCAGCCTTCATTGCGACCTGATCAATACCCAGCACCCGCACCCATTCACTGCGCGCCCGCTCGATGAATTTGAGATAATTGGCGTAGTAAACGATGCCCGCGAGGTCGGTATCCTCGTAGTAGACGCGCAACCGGAAGCTGTGAGCGGGCGTTGGATCCATAGCGCTACAGAACCACCCGCAGTGTTGCCGCGCAAGCGCCTTGCCGCCGAAACCGCCAGGGTAAGTAACGTCATACTTTAAAAAACCGTTAAATATGTGGATGATAGCGGCATGACTGACATGATGCACCCTGACCCTCCAAGCCAGGAGGACGGCCTGACCTCGGCCAGCGGCGACGCAAACGCACCAGTGCACAGCTTTGAGGCTCTGGGGGAAGGGTCAATCCATTTGTTGATTTGGGTCGCCGCGGTGGCCCTGATCTCGCCGCTTGGGAATTTCGCGCCCTTCGCTGTCGTCTTCGGCCTGACGATTTTTGGCTTCGCCGTGCAGCTTTGCCTGCGGATGCCACATGTTGCCCTGCCGGAGCTCTTCCATAAGGCGCTTGAAACGGGTGCGCCCGGGCAATGGGTGCTAGGCCTGATCGCGCGGAACCGGGACAAGCTGCAGAGCTTTCAACCCGACCAGCCCCATTGGATGATGGCCCCGCCCTTCGACATTTTTCCACGGGTGTTGCTGGCCACAAGCGGGCTGGCGGCAGTGATCGCATCCTCGGTGCCAACCATGCCGCATGTGATGGGCCTTGTAGCCATATTGCTGAGCACGTCGATCCTGGCGCGCAACCTGTCGATCTTCTTTATCGGCGCGGCACTGCTAAGCTGGTCTTCGGTGCTGCCACTGATCTCAGGCTAGCTCTGCTTTGCCATTTGAATACGCGCCTCCAGCCGTAAGGCGTGGCTCGGGTCATCTGCCACCACAGGCAAGGTCGGATCATAGGCGGCCCGGATAATCGCCGCGACATCAGGGCGGAGGATGGCCAGATTGTCACCGGTCAAGGCCAGCGGTGACGCATTGAGAAACGCCTCATCCGACCACAGCAGCACCGACTGCACCACTTGCCCGAGACAAAGCGTATCGGCTGGAATCGCGGCCATGACCGCGTCCATTTTCAGAAAAACGAAACAGGCCCGAATGCCGCCATCCGCGTCAAACCGGAAAATACGGTATTGGTTCGCATCCGCCTCGCGCAACCGCCCCACCAGCGTGCCGAGCTCGGGGATCATCCGGTCCAGGTTCGGGGTATCCAGCAGCTCCTGCCAGTCGCGCATGAAAAACACCATGAAGTTGGAGCCCAGCTCCGGGTCGGTTTCCGCCATCTCATGCCCGGCGAGCTGGCAGACGGCTTCAATTGCCCCCTTGAGGACCGCGATCGTCTGATCCTCGACCCCGAATACCACCGGTGCGATAGGGCGCCCCCAGCGCGCGAAGACATAAGAGCCATCAGCGCGGGTGAAAAAGCGGGCAATCTCTGGCGTCATGACGTGTGATTTCCTCGGCAAGATGTGCAGGATCGGGCTTGCGCGCAGCTCTCTTACCGCCCGGCCATCAGCGCATCAATCACCGGGTCCCGGAAAGAGGCCCCGCCGGTAAAGAACTCGCCCAGATACTTGCCCTCATAGAAAGCCACAAACGGGGCACCGTCTGATATGCGCAGCGCCCATGCGCCGCCGGATGTGTTGCATTGATGCGCCTGACAGGCCGTGCCAACGACCCAATCACCGCGCTGCTCGGTCACGCCGGGGCCGGACATACGCGCGGCCAGCGCTTCGAGCTTGTCTGCGGGCATGATCGTGGCAAGACGCGCCAACGCGCTTGGGTCTTGCAGCATGTTCTGGGGGTGTCTCGTGAGCCAGCGGGTGACATCCGCCCCGCCGCCAGCAGCAGGCGCCGCCACCGGCGCAACCGCCTGCTGGGTGATCTGGCGGCCATCAAATCGGAACGTCTGATGGGCCACCGCGGGCGACGGGTCCTCTATATCGAGCTCCATGCCGCCGGGGTCTATTCGAATGTCAAGCGGGCGTCCCCGGCAGATGCCGAACTCCTCTGTGCGGACGGCATGTTCTGCGGTCAGCATCACTGCGATCAGGGCAAAGCCGCCACACATATTCCCACCGTGATAAGAGCTGATAACCGCCCAATCCTGCGCCCCGCCCTCCACGGCCCAGACGCCGTCGATTTCCAGCGCGTGGTTGCTCAACCCCAGATCAGCCCCATTGAAAAGCAATCGTTGCCCGCCCCGTTCGCCCACGACCTGCAAGGCCCCGAACCGGGTCTGTGCGGCAGTGAAATTGCCCTTTTGGTAATCTGCCCAGGCCGTCCCCGCCCAGCAGCAGAGCAACAGGATTGGCATCAGACGGATCATGGCGTTACTCCTCAAACAGGTCGGATTGCCCTTTGGGGGCGGCCAGCCCCAGATGCGCCCAGGCTTTGAGCGCCAGCATCCGGCCGCGCGGGGTGCGTTGGATCAGGCCTTGCTGCAGCAGGTAAGGCTCAATCACCTCTTCCAGCGCATCACGGCTTTCGGACAAGGCCGCAGACAGCGTCTCGATCCCCACGGGGCCGCCCTGATAATTCTCGGCAATCAGCGTCAGATACCGCCGGTCCGCCCCGTCTAGGCCCAGATGATCCACCCCCAGACGCGTCAGCGCATTGTCAGCCAGGGCGCGGGTGATAGTGCCATCCCCCTCGACCAGCGCGAAATCGACGACCCGCCGCAGCAAGCGCCCGGCGATGCGCGGTGTCCCTCGTGCGCGCCGCGCGATCTCCCGCGCGCCGTCATCCTCGGTCTTGATCCCCAGCAACCGCGCGCCACGGCGCACGATCTCGTGCAACTCGTCGGTGGTGTAAAATTGCAGCCGTGTCGGGATACCGAACCGGTCGCGCAGCGGTGTTGTCAACAACCCAAGCCGCGTCGTCGCCCCCACCAGCGTGAAGGGCTGCAATTCGATCCGCACCGTGCGCGCAGCAGGCCCTTCGCCGATGACGAGGTCCAGTTCAAAATCCTCCAACGCGGGGTAGAGCACCTCTTCCACAACAGGGTTTAGCCGATGGATCTCGTCAATAAAAAGCACGTCGCGGGCTTCCAGGTTGGTCAGGATCGCCGCCAGATCCCCCGCCTTGGCCAGCACAGGACCGGAGGTCATGCGAAAATTCACCCCCAGCTCGCGCGCGATGATCTGCGCAAGCGTTGTTTTGCCAAGGCCCGGTGGCCCATGAAACAACGTGTGGTCCATCGCCTCACCGCGTTGCTTGGCGCTTTCGATGAAGACGCGCAGGTTTGCGCGCGCCTCCGCCTGCCCGATGAATTCGTCCAGCCCTTGCGGGCGCAAGGCGCGATCCGCATCTTCGGGACGCCGCTCGGGGCGCAAGGTGGGGTCAGGCTCAGTCATGCCCGGCAATATGCCTGCATCACTCGGTCGGGGCCAGCAGCTTCAACGCCGCGCGTATCAGGCCCGAAGTGTCATCAGCCTCAGCCGACGCTTGCGCCACGGCACCCGCCGCGTCGCCCTGCGCGTAGCCCAGGTTAACGAGCGCCGAAAGCGCCTCGGCCTGCGCCGCACCGGAAGCCGTGCGGACCGTCTCGATCACCTGCGCCTCGCCCATGGCCTCAGGCAGGCTGCCACCCAGCGCCATAACGCTCGGCGCTTTGTCCTTCAGCTCAATCACCACTTTTTGCGCGGTCTTTGGCCCCACGCCCTTGGCCGCCTTGATCGCGTTCCAATCCCCCAGGGCAATGGCGCGCGAGACGCCATCCGCCCCCAGCGCCCCAAGGATCGCCATCGAGGCCTTGGCCCCGATCCCCTGCACGCCCATCAAGAGCTTGTGCCACTCCTTCTCGATCATCGAAGGGAAGCCAAACAGCTGCAGCAGGTCTTCACGCACCAGCAGGTCGGTATAAAGCGCCACCGCTTCGCCCGTCCCGGGCAGGCCGGCAAGGGTCCGCTCGTTGCAATAGACGACATAGCCGATGCCACCGACCTCAATCATGACGTGATCCGCGCCGCGATGCACCAGCTGGCCCGTCAGCTTGCCAATCATGCGCCTGCCCTTTGCAACGCGGCCTCCAGCTTGCCGGAGGCGCGCCCATGCCAAGCGTGACAGAGCGCAACCGCCAGCGCATCCGCCGCATCGGGGCCCGCAATCTCAACGCCTGGAAGCTGGAGCCGCACCATATGATCAATCTGGCGCTTATCGGCATGTCCCACGCCCACCACCGCCTTTTTGACCGCGTTGGGGGCATATTCGCCCACAGCCAGACCTGCCTGAGCGGGTACGAGCATCGCAATCCCCCGCGCCTGGCCCAGCTTCAACGTGCCCGCGCCGTCGCGGTTTACGAAAGTCTGCTCTACCGCAGCGGCGTCGGGCCGGTACGTGGATAGGGTTTGGGTCAGTTGATCATGCAATGACAAAAGCCGCGCCGCCAGATCGTCGCCGGCAGAGTGGCAAATCCCGTTCGCAACATGGCGAATGCGCGTGCCATCAACCTCAATGACGCCCCAGCCCATATGCCGCAGGCCTGGGTCAATCCCGATCACGCGCATGCAGCCTCTCCCAGTCTTGTTCTTTTTCGTTGCAAGAGCGGTAGCACGAAACGCGAACATTTGCCAAGACAGCATTGAAACAGAGCCCCTTCCACGGCCACCCCCCTTGTAGCGGGACATCAAGCAAGCGTGCAGGTTTCTCAGTTGGAAACAATCAGCGAGCCAATAATTAAGATTGTTATAACAAAGCGTTAATGAGTGTCCGAGCCATGCGGGAACTGCATAAGGGGCATGCAGGAATTGCGATTGTGCCGACCCGCTTTGCCGCCTAGACGCCCGTCACAGAAGCGAAATGCTCAAAAACGCACCAAACAAAGAAGGACGACTTCAATGGCTGTTTTCGAACCCTCCCGCGCGCTGTCTGAAGGCGTCCGCACCACCCCGGCAAACGGCGTCACCCGGCTGTTTGGCGCGCTGATGGCATGGAATGATCGCCGCGTGACGCGCAAGGCGCTCCGCGCTCTGACGCCTCGTGAGCTGCAGGATATCGGGTTGAGCCGGAACGATCTGGCCAATTTCTAAGGCCCGGACAGGACCAGACCTAAGAAAGGCCACGCAGAGCTTTGCGTAGCCTTTTTCATATGGACCCGAAGTCCCTAGGTCAGTTCAACGTCTTGTTGAGAAAACTCGCGACAGAGCGGGTCGCAGGGTCCGCATCCAGCAAGAATGCTGCAGAGACCTGAATGGCGCTGCCCTCTTTCATGGCGGCCAAACGCTCCAAATACTCGGGCTCGCCAATCTCGGCCAGTAGGAACCCTTTGACCGCGACAAACAGCACAGCCGCAATCAAAATCCCTTTGATCGGGATCAGGCTTCGTTTCGCGCCATTGGTTTTCGCAACAGTCACCACCAACCCGTCTTCGGTCACACGCTTCTCTACGCGTGTCCGTGGGTCAGCTTTGTTTTTCAGCGCGCTGACGCGCTGCTCAAAAGAACTTCTATTCTTGTCAGCCACAGTCTGCCCCGGGCGGTTGTTCCAAATACCGACCAAATATAGAAGATAAGTTGTCTTAGACCTAACATATTCGTTAAAATTTGATTAATCGCAGCGCAGTCCACTCGCCTATGTCGCGTCTTTGCGACAGTTTGAAGCCCTCGGCCTCATAGGCCATTTGCACCTCTTCGCCCTGCTCAACCAGCAGTCCCGACAAGATAACCGCCCCGCCCGGTGTCGTATATCGCGCCATATCAGCGGCCAAAGCCAAAAGCGGCGGCTTCAGAATGTTGGCAAATATCAGATCAAAGGGCGCGGCTTTTTGCAGCAGTTCGGCGTCAAACTCGGCTGCCTCTACACACCGCACCTGACCGACCATATCATTGGCGGCAAGATTTGCCTCAGCCACCTCAACCGCTACCGGGTCGATATCGCTGGCGATCACGTCATGGCCCCAAACCGCCGCCGCGGCCATGGCCAAGACTGCCGTGCCACAGCCTATATCCGCGCAGTTCTTTGAAACACTGCCTTCGGAAATATAATCCTCCAGCGCCAGCAAACAGCCCTGGGTCGTTCCGTGATGGCCTGTGCCAAAGGCCATGGCCGCCTCAATCAGCAAGCTGATCTTGTCATCCGGCACCTTATCGGCGTCATGGTTGCCATAGACGAAAAACCGTCCAGCCTCGACGGGCGCAAGCTCGCGGCGAACATGCGCGACCCAATCCTGATCCGGTACTTCAGAGGTGACGAACCCTTTCGCCCCATGCGCGGCAGACAATAGTGCGAGCGCGATCTCATCAGGGGCATCGAGGAAATAGCCACCCACCTCCCATAGCCCTGATCCGTCTTCCACTTCGAACACACCAACGCCCGTTGGCGCGGGGTCCAAGGCCTCAAGCGCCTCACCCAGTCGTTGCGCTGGGGCCTCGCCCATAAGGGTCGTCAAAGCCGTAAAGGTTGGCATCGGCGCCTCCTGAAACATAGAAAGGCAGCCCTAGTGCGAAGCGCGAAACCCGTCAACGGCTCATCATTGTTCCAAAAAATATCCCGGGAGTTTGAGGGCAGCGCCCTCAAGCCCGCGTGGGCCACGCAAAAACATCATGCGCGGGCCGCAGGCACGCCCCTTTCGCTCAGGATCAGGCGCCGGTGCCGATAGGGCAGCTCACACCCGTGCCGCCAATGCCGCAATACCCGTTGGGGTTTTTCGCCAGATATTGTTGATGGTAGTCCTCGGCAAAAAAGAACACCGGCGCGTCGATGATTTCGGTGGTAATCGGGCCATACCCCGCCTCAGCCAGTCTGGGTGCGAAAGCCGCTTTGGACGCATCGGCCGCCGCTTTCTGCGCCGCTGTGTAGGCATAGATGCCCGAGCGGTATTGCGTTCCCATATCATTGCCCTGCCGCATCCCCTGCGTGGGGTCATGCCCTTCCCAGAACACTTGCAGCAGCGCCTCGTACGACAAAATGGCCGGATCATAGACCACCCGCACCACTTCATTATGGCCGGTCTGGCCGGTGCACACTTCTTGATAGGTGGCGTTTGGGGTAAACCCGCCCGCATAGCCCACCATCGTGGTGTAGACGCCATCAAGGCCCCAGAACATCCGCTCCACACCCCAAAAACAGCCCATGCCGAACATGGCCTCTTCCATCCCGTCCGGGACGTCCAGGTTGAGTGGCCGGCCATTGACGAAATGGGTCTCGGCCGTCGGCATCGCGCTGCTGCGTCCGGGCAAAGCGGTCTCTCTCGTCACCATCTCGGTCTTCTTGCGGGCAAATCCAAACATGCGGGCCTCCTCCTATGCTCTGCCTGAAAGATAGGGCGGCGCCTTCAAAATTTCTACTGTGCCGGCGTCGCACGCAACTGGGCGAAAACCGTCTCATGCCCGGGGCGCGGGTGGCGGGGGATCAGGGCCGACAGGGCAAGCGAGGTCAGCGCCATTCCAGCTGCCAGCACAAACACGCTGATCTGGCTGACCACCCATAAATATCCCAGAAGGGCGGGCAGGAACACCGCCGCGATATGATTGATGGTGAAGGCCACCGCCGCGGTGGGGGCAATATCTTCGGGCGCGGCGATCTTCTGAAAATAGGTTTTCAGCGCGAAAGCCATGGAAAAGAACAGGTGGTTGAGCACATAAAGCGACGCCCCGACGAGCACCCCCCACCCGAAATAGTAAATCCCCCCGTAGGCCAGAAACACAAGGCTCAGCCCGGTATATTCGAAGAGCAGCATGTTGCGCTCGCCGTAGCGGTGGATCGCGATCCCGATCAGAGGGGCCAAGACCATATTTGCCACGTAATTGATCAAGAACAGCGCAGTGACCTCATGCACCTCAAAGCCAAAATGTTCGACCATCATGAAGGCCGCAAACACCACAAAGATCTGACGGCGCGCGCCAGAGACGAATTGCAACGCATAGTAAAGCCAGTAGCGCCGGCGCAGCACCATCTTCTTGAGCTGCGGCTCAGGCGCCTCAAATTGCGGGAAGTAGACAAAGGCGAACAAGGCGATCAGCACCGTGATCCCGCCCGAGGTCAGATAGACGAAATTATAGCTCAGATCGAAGCTCTTCCAGGTGATAACAAGGAGCCCATACGCGATGAGCGAGGCAAAGGACCCTGCCGCGGTCAGCCATCCCAGGGTTTGCGGGGCGCGATCCTGTTCGATCCATTGCAGCTGCAAGGATTGATTGACCGTCTCGTAATAGTGAAACCCGATCGAGGCCAGCAGGGTCAGCATCAAGATGCCCCCGAAGGTTGGAAAATAGCCCGTTAAGGCCGAAGCCGCCCCCAAAAGTCCGAGGGCAATGAGCCCCAGGACCTGCTCCCGCACGAAGATGATCAGCGCAATCACACCGACGGCCAGAAATCCGGGTATCTCGCGCACCGTATGCAGCCAGCCGATCTCCACCCCGGTAAATCCGGCCGCCTCAATGACGAAATTGTTCAGCAGCGCCGACCAGGTCGCAAACGCAATCGGCATCGCGAAAGCCATCAGCAGCAGCAGAAAGACTGGCCTGCGGTGGAATGCCTGCCTGCGGGCCTCTGCCAGAGGCACTGTCCTGATGCTGTCGCCGATCATGGCTCACCGATACGCCGCCATCTGCCATTTTGCGAGCCAAATTCTGTGATGGAGCGGATCAGCGGGTTTATCCCGCTCTGAGCTTTGCGTAGCGTACAGGCCAAAGGCGCGCTACGGGCGGCGCCCTAATGAGCAAGGAGACGCATAGGATGAGCGAGCTGAAAGGTAAGGTCGTTATGATCACCGGCGCAAGCCGCGGCATTGGGGAGGCCACGGCCCGCCATTTTGCGGCGCAGGGGGCCAAGCTCGTGCTGCTGGCGCGCTCGAGGGACGCGGTGGAGCAGATCGCCTCCGACATCTCAAAAGCTGGTGGCGCGGCGATGGGCATGGGCTGCGACGTTGCCTGGTATCATGACCTGCAGGCCGCCGTGGACGCCACGGTCGAGGCCTATGGGCGTCTCGATGTGCTGATCAACAATGCGGGCTTGATTGACCCCATCGCGCGGCTGACGGATAGCGATCCAGAGGATTGGTCACTGGTGGTCGATGTGAACCTCAAAGGCGTCTATCACGGATACCGCGCGGCGCTGCCGGTGATGCAGGCCCAGGGCGCAGGTACGATCATCAACATCTCGTCAGGCGCTGCGACCGGCGCGCTGGAAGGATGGAGCCATTACTGCGCCACCAAGGCCGCCGTCCTGTCGCTGACAAGATGCGGGCATAAGGAAATGGCCGAGCACGGGGTGCGGGTCATGGGGCTTTCCCCCGGCACGGTTGCCACACAGATGCAGGTGCAAATCAAGGACAGTGGCATAAATCCTGTCAGCCAGCTCGACCCCGGGGTGCATATCCCGCCAGACTGGGTAGCGCAGGGGTTGGAATATCTCTGCGGGCCGGGCGGCGATGCCTGGCTGGGTCAGGATTTCTCGCTCAAGACGCAAGAGGGCCGGGCCGCCGTTGGGCTACCTGCGATTGGGGCCTGATCCAAAACGCTGCTGGCGCAAATCAACACAGGCCTGAGACGGCGCATGCCGGTTTTGCCCGCCTGTCTTATTCGATTGGCTGGCGGTTTGCCCCACTCAGCCCACGAAACAAGCGCCGCAGCCCTTTTGATTGATCAGGGTTCAGCACAACCGGCGCGGCTGTCGCAGTCTCTGGCACCTCCCCCGTCGTGGGCAAGGGTCCCGGTTGGCCTGCGGCTGTGCGCGGCGTCAGACGCGCGGCGGGAACCCAGGCCGAGCGGGTCGGCAGGGCCGCGCCCTCTGCGCCAACGATAGAGGTTTCCAGCGACACCTGCGCCTCATCCAAAACTTGCGGCAATGCGCGCGCAGATCGGATCTGGGCCTTGCCCGGGTCGACCGACCCCGCCCACCAAAGCTCGATCAGCCCGGGTGAGGGGCGGGGCTCGAAACTGGTCTTGTCAAGCAGCCTAATGCCCAGGAGCTGAGCCATTTTCTCTGCAGCGGCCATATCATCAGCGTGATAAACGCGCACATGCGAGTCCGAGATGTCGAACGGCACCGTGCGGGGTTCGACATGTGGGGTGATCAAGGCGGTTACCTGCGCCAGATGGTCGTCGAGCCGGCTTCGCGCCGGGCCGTCCGGGACATGCAGGATCAACGGACGCGCGGCGGAGGCCCCTGATTGCGCGCCGGTGAGAACGGGACCGGCGGGCGCAGGCGTTGCTGGCTCGGAGGCATCCACCACAGCGTTAGAGGGGGCGCCCCCGTCAGACAGGCGCAAGGCGATATGTATGGGCTCTGCAATTCCTACGCCGTTTGACGAGCCGGACGCAACGGCCACCGCCGTCTCTGGCCGCGCCTTGGGGCGCGGTGAGGCAGGGGCTTTCGCCAAAACCGCCTCAGTAGTCGGTTGCGTCGTATTGTCAGCCTGCGTCACGCTTGATGGGCCGGGGACCCCGCGCGCGTCAACATTGGGGGCCAATGCCAAAGCGGTTGGCGTGGCCAAGGCCGCGCCCGGGGCGTGCAGGTAGTCGGCCATCGGCACGCCGTCGAGAGCTGTCTGGGCAGTATCGACCTTCGGTGCTGGCAAGGCCGTCTTCGACAAGGCAAGCGTCAAAACCTGCGGTGGAACAATGCTGTCAGTTGGACGTGCCAAAGTTGGAATGGGTTCTGCCGGTACTGCGTGCTTCGTCGGGTCTTTCACCGTCGCCGTATCAAACTGACCCGGCGTCTCTTGCCCGCCGGGCGCGAACCAGCTGGCAATGGCAACCGCGCCGAGCCCCAGCAGGGCAGGCACGACATGGCGCAGCTGCAGACCGGCCAACATGGCGGGGCTGACGATCGGGACCAGTCCAGGTTCCAACGGGCGCTCGGGCATCGCGTTCAGGGCCATGGCGGCCCCCAACCGTTTCCGGGCTGCGGCATCTTCGCTCAGCTCGATCTCGCTCGGGATGGGCGGTGCCATGGGCGCGACGGAGGAGGCAAAGGCCCGCAGATCGGCCTGCTTAAGGGGCGTTTCGACCTCTCCCGTGGCATGAGAGGCCGGTGGCCGGTGCACAAAGACCGGCAGCGGCGCAGGACCTGCGGCAAGCGCGTCCTCTAACTGCGCCGCATCGGATGCGTCTTCTGTGTCATTGTCAGCAACGCGGCAGGTTTCTGTGACCATCGGAGTGAACCGGCGGCGCGGGATCTTGTCAGCCGCAGCCAGACGCGCGGCCAATGCCTTGCGCCGCTTGATCCGTGCCTCGGCCAAGCGGTTGTGGAACTCGTCGGTCCGGCAAAGATCCTCGGCGGTCACATGCTGGGATGGCTCAGCGGGCTTGGTCTCAGCCAGCTCGCGTGATGCGATGTGCAATCCGGCCTGACGCCGGGTGGTGGGCGCGCGCATAGAGTCTCCTCACAAACTCTGGCAGCAGTTCATTTTTGTCTGAATGCACGCAGTTGCGTCATCAGCCCCCCAAGCCGGCACGTTAGCCGGTGCCGCCAAGATATCCACAGCCACGCCGCGCGCACCCCAAAACAGCAAAAAGCCGCCCAAAGGGGCGGCTTCTCGTGTTAAGAATGCAACAGAAGTGCTTAGTTCTGCGCGTAATATTCGATGACGAGGTTCGGCTCCATCATCACCGGGTAAGGCACGTCGCCCAGACCGGGGGTGCGCACGAAGGTCGCAGTCATCTTGGAGTGATCCGCCTCGATATATTCGGGCACGTCACGTTCCGCCAGTTGCACGGCTTCCAGGACGGCCACGTTCTGCTTGGACCGGTCACGCACTTCGATCACATCCCCTTCTTTCACGCGGTATGAGGGGATGTTGACCTTCTTGCCGTTCACACGGACATGGCCGTGGTTCACGAACTGACGCGCCGCAAAAACGGTCGGCACGAATTTCGCACGGTAAACGACGGCATCCAGACGGCGCTCCAAAAGGCCAATCAGGTTCTCACCGGTGTCGCCTTTGACACGGGCCGCTTCGAGATAGATGCGCTTGAACTGCTTCTCGGTCAGATCGCCGTAATAGCCTTTCAGCTTCTGCTTGGCGCGCAGCTGCAGGCCAAAGTCCGACAGCTTGCCCTTACGACGCTGACCATGCTGGCCGGGGCCATATTCGCGGCGGTTTACGGGGGATTTCGGGCGACCCCAGATGTTTTCACCCATCCGGCGGTCAATTTTGTATTTGGCAGAGGTACGTTTCGTCACCGTCTGATCTCCTTCTCGCGTAACCCTTGCGGGCGTGAAGGGCGTTGTCCTCTCTGCAGCCCGGTCTTAACGGAAAAGCGAACTGCAGCGACAGGGCATCCTCTTACGGGGGCCACCAACACCAATGAAGCCGCGCTTATATAAGGGTTTGGGGTGGAGTCAACGCCGGTTGGCGCGAAAATCCACGTTGCTGGCCTGCCCCAGAAGGTAACGCAGCGACAGCCCGATGACCGCGAGACTGATGATCAGCCAGAGCACCCCCCAGAACAGCGTGGTGCCGCCGAATTCCTCCGCCAGCATCCGCGCGTCGGACCGCAGTTGCACCCGCCTGATCGTGTCGTCAAAAATGTCATATGGCGCGTAGATCATCGAGCTTAGCCCGATGACCCGCAGGCACAGATCGTTCACCGCATGGCCCAGAAACCGCGCCATGGCCAAAAGACCCGCACCGGTGGCCAGCCCAAACCCGATGGTGAACACATCGCGCATGTAAAGCAGTGTCACGATCACCGTCAGCGCGCCCAGCAAGGCCGTCACATAGCGGTCCGCCGTGCTGCGCAATGCCGCCCAAAGCAGCGCGACACCAATCAAAAGCGACCCCAGATAGCCGGCGCTCAGGATCGCAAAACGACTGCCGCCGCGCGTCACGGCAAAGCCACCGATCTGGGGTGAGACGTTGATTTGATCCACCGATCCGCCGGTCAGGATGGCCGCAGCCCCGTGCGAGAGCTCGTGAAAATAGACCACCAGCAGCTTCAGCGGCACCACGGCCTTGGTGGGCCAAAGCGCGAAAATGAAGACGATCAGCGCAAAGAGCTGCCAATGCCCGACGAAAAACCGTCGCAAGGCTAGCGCAGATCGTGCAGCAGGATGGCCGCGTCTGACCGCGACAGATGCCGCCGCGCAGGCGGACCGTAGCTGTGCAGGTCTTCGCCCAAATGCGGAAACAGCTCTAGTAGAGCCGCACGTTCCTGCGGCTCGATGGCATCAAGGCTGGTGCGCGCGGGCTCGAAGCTTTCGGTGGGCAGGTTGTTGGCCCAGATGATCTGGTGCTCGGCAAACATCAGATGGATGTAGCACAGGCTGCGCACACTATGATCGGTGATGACGCTGTGGTCGTTGACCATATCGCTCGCGGCGACCAGCACCTCGTCGCTGTTGAACAATGCGCGCGCGTTGCGACCCGCATATAGCATCCTGTGATCGGGGGAGACCAACAGATCGTCGTCAGGCACGCCCATCTCCATGGCCTGCGCGCGAATGCGCACCGGGCGCAGCTCGGGCATGGCATAGAGCCGCGCGCCGGTCACATGGCGCTTGCCGATCCAGACGATCTCTTGCGGGCCATTGTCGCGGGTCAGCACCTTATCCCCTGGTGACAGGCTTTCAATGGGGACCGGGCCGCCGAGCGTGTGGATGCGCGCGCCATTGGTGAAGCAAATCATGTCGCCGCTGTCACGCGCATCGCTGCGCGGCTTGGCGTTATCCGGGGCGACATCGCTCACCATATAATCGCGGCCTTCGGTAGGCAGCCCATCAGGGCACCACAGAAGATGCCTTGCACCGCCATCTACCTCGACGGGCACAAGGGTGAAGTCATTGAGCGCGTCACTGACGATGAACCCTTCGGCAAGCACTGGTTTTTCACCCGCCTCATCAGGCGTGCCGGGCACTTCAAACCGACGCTGCACGGCCTGCGCCACCTTTTCCCGCCAGGCTTCATACCCCAGCGCGTTGTTCAGAACCAACGTGGATTGCGGCCCGTCCAGCCGCACGGATTTGCCCTGCCATCTCCAAACCTGCCCCAGACGCGGCACCGCCCTGTTCAGGGCCGGGGCGCCGTCCAGGGTGGTCTGCTCCAGGGTCAGCACGTAAGTGCCGCCATGTCCCATGACCATGTGATGTTACCTGCTCTTGGCTTTTTGGTGTCGTTTTCAGCTTGGTATCACACCACGAATCACCTGCAAAGGGTTCTGATTTCTCAGCCCGCCGACACGTTGCCCGGCGCGACGGAGACCGATTTGATCACCGCGTAGCACCGCATGCCCACCGACAGGCCCAAAGCGAAGGCCGAGCGCCGGGTAATCCGCGCAAGCAGCCTGTCCTCGCCCGATTGCAGCGCCACAGCCATGCCCGGCCCGACACCCTGCCGCAGCCCGGTGATCTGAGCGGGCAGAATGTTGAGCGCGGAAAGCCCTGTCGGCCGCTCCCGCGACAGGATGATGTCACTGGCCAGAATGCGCACGCGCACCGCACGACCCGCCCCTGCCTTGATACGCGGCAGGAACAGCTCGCCTGCTGAGGTCTCCAACCGGCTCAGGCCGTCGCCTGCGTCAGGTTCAACAAGCCGCGCGCTGAGCACGGCCCCGGCCTCACCAAGACCGATCTCCGGGACGAGGTCAGGGTCTGACAGGATGTCGCCCGCAGGCCCGGCCCGCACCACCTGCCCCGCGCGCAAGAGCACGATCTGATCGGCCAGCCGGGCAACCTCCGCCATGGCATGTGAGACGTAGAAAACCTGCACGCCAGACAGCGCTTGCAGCCGGTCAAGGCAAGGCAGGATTTCCCCGCGCCGCGCCTGATCGAGAGAGGCCAGCGGTTCGTCCATCAACAAAAGCTCGGGCTCGCTCATCAGCGCACGCCCAATGGCCACGCGCTGCGCCTCACCGCCTGACAGATCGCGCGGGAACCGCTCCAGCAGATGGGCTATGCCAAGGGCCTCCAGCACATCCGCCAGACCCGGCCCGCCCGGGTTTGCCCCACGGGTCTTGGGCTGACCATATGCCAGATTGCGCGCCACGCTGAGATGGGGAAACAGCCGCGCATCCTGAAACACATAGCCCACGCGGCGCAGATGCGGTTTGACGAACACCCCTGCCTTGGTGTCGACAAGCACATGGCCGCCTACGCTGATGAAGGCCTGTTCCGGCTGGCTAAGCCCTGCAATGGCGTTGATCAGGCTGGTCTTGCCCGACCCCGACGGCCCGAAAATGGCGGTCACTCCGCCCGCAGCACTTTCAAGCTGAACGTCCAGGGTGAAGCTGCCCAGCTGCTGGCGCACGCGTATCTCGAACCCGTTTTTCATCTGCGGCGGGCTCGTGAGGCGAGCCATTCAGAGGCCAGAAGCGCGCCAACCGCGATCACAATGGCAATGATCGTCAGCCGGATTGCAGGGGCTTCGAGACCCGGCACCTGCAAGAAGGCGTATATGGCTGACGGCACGGTGCGGGTCTCGCCGGGGATCGAGGCCACGAAGGTGATTGTCGCCCCGAACTCCCCCATTGCCTTGGCGAAGGCCAGCACCGCGCCCGCGATGATGGCAGGCAGGCTCATGGGCAGCGTTATGGTCGCAAAGGCTTTCAGCGGCGAGGCCCCAAGGGTTTTCGCGGCCTGCTCCAACTTGGGGTCAACCGCCTCAAACCCCAGCCGGATTGCGCGCACCATCAGCGGGAAGGCCATGATCGCGGCGGCCAGCACCGCGCCTGTCCAGCGGAAGGCAATGCTGATGCCAAACTGCGCAAGGAAGCCACCGACAGGACCTTGCGCCCCGAAACTCAGCAACAGCAGGTAGCCTGTCACCACCGGCGGCAGGATCAGCGGCAGATGCACCAAAGCGTTGAGCAGCTGCTTGCCCGGAAACTCCTGTCGCGCCAGCAGATGCGCGACCCATATGGCGAGCGGCAGGCTGATCAAAGTGGCAACAAAGGCCACCTGCAGCGACAGGCGCACGGCCTGCCATTCCTCGGGGCCCAGTCCCAGCACTCAGATCACCTCGAACGCGGCATCGCGAAATATTGCGGCGGCCCCGGGGGTGTTGAGCGCGTCATAGACCGGGCGGCCCGCCACTGTCATCACGGCCAGCGGGTATATGATGGGCGGATGCAACTCCGCGCCAAACTCCTGAACGATCTGCAGATCGGGCTGGGCTGCGGCATCGGTCGCATAGACGATGGCATAAGGCAGCGCCCCGCTTGTCACCAGGGCGAGCGCGGCGGCCACGCTGTCGGTCTCTACCACATGGGCGGCGGCGCGGTCCCACAGGCCCAGAGCGTGCAATGCGGCCCGACCATATTGTCCGGCAGGGACGGCCTCGACAAAGCCCATGGCAAGCCGGTCTTCCGTCTGCCATTGGGCGATGGGTGTTGGGCTGACGCCCGCGCCCGCGACCAACACCAGCCGGTTGCCCAACAGATCCCGCCGGGCCAAAGGGGGGCGTTGAGCGGCAACAGCCTCCATCCAGACCGGGTTGGCGGGCAAAAACAGATCCGCCGGTGCGCCTTGGATGATCTGGCGGGCCATCGCGCCACTGCCGCCATAGGACAATCGCATCGGCACGACCTTTTCAGAGATACGGTCCAGCACGCCTTTCAGGCTGGCCGCCGCAAAGACCAGCGGCGGGGTACGCCCCAGTACCGGGCCTGCCAGAGCGGCAAGGCTGGCGGCCAGAATATCTCGACGGGTCAGCAACATCGCGTCAAGTGTGACCGGGCGGCCGGTGGGCGCGCAAGGCCAAAAACGCGCTTGCCCGCGCGGGCTAACCGGTTACCCTCCGGCGCATGTTTAGCATGACCAAAACCGATCTCGAGGCTGCGGCAGCGCTCGTCCACAGCCAGATGGCGCCGACCCCGCAATATAGCTGGCCGCTTTTGAACGAGGCCACCGGCTGCGAAACCTGGGTGAAGCATGAAAACCATGGGCCCACCGGCGCCTTCAAGGTGCGTGGCGGCATCACCTTCATCGACTGGCTCAAGCGCGCATATCCTGACGCCAAAGGCATCTGCACCGCCACTCGGGGCAATCACGGGCAAAGCCAGGCACGCGCGGCGACCGCCGCGGGCCTGCGCGCTTTGGTTTATGTGCCGCGCGGCAACTCCGCTGAAAAGAACGCAGCCATGCAGGCCTTTGGGGCGGAGCTTGTGGAATTCGGGGATGACTTCGACGAAGCGCGGGTCGAGGCCTTCCGCGTGGCGGAGGCAGAGGGGCTTTTCATCGTCCCGCCCTTCCACAGCGAGCTGGTGCGCGGCGTGGCCACCTATGCTTATGAGCTTTTCACCACAGCCCCGGATTTGGACGTGGTCTATGTGCCCATCGGCTGCGGCTCCGGGATTTGCGGCACGATCCTTGCCCGCGATGCGCTTGGACTGAAAACCGAAATCGTAGGGGTCGTGTCCACTGAGGCGCAGACGGCCAAACTCTCCGTCGAGGCAGGCCGGCTGATCGAGACGAACTCTGCCAGAACCTTCGCCGACGGCATGGCGGTGCGGGTCCCGGTGCAGGAGGCGTTTGAGATCTATTCCAAAGGTGCGGCCCGGATCATTGCGGTGAGCGATGACGAGGTGGCCGAGGCCATGCGGCTTTACTACACCAAGACGCATAACCTGTCGGAAGGCGCGGGTGCGGCGCCACTGGCCGGGCTGATGCAAGAGCGCGACAGAATGTCCGGCAAAAAGGCCGGGGTGATCCTTTGCGGCGGCAATGTGGATACGGGCTGGTTCCAAACCGTGCTGGCCGGTGGCACGCCTGAGGTCTAAAGCCCGGCGCGCCCGCGCAGCTTGGCAAGATCGTGCCGGAGCTCTTCGCGGATGGCCCCGCCGCGTGCCGGGTCGCGGAGTGTCGTGAACCAATGCTCCGGCGGGTTGCGGCCCCGCCTGTCGCCGTCAAAGCGCAACGCGCGTAACACATCTTCCGCGTCTGCGGGTAGTCGCTTGGGGATGTCATGCCCGTTCAAGGTGGCCCAAACCCCAGTCCACAGCCTGCCGACAGACCAAGGGTTATACCCGCCACCGCCCTGCACCAGCAGCCTTGGGGCCTGCCCCATCAGCGCCGCCACGACCGCCCAATGGGCGTTGTTCGACAGCGCCTGTTTCGACAGCGGATCATCAAGCGACGCATCCGCCCCGCATTGCAGCACGATGGCATCCGGTTTGAATTGTGCAACAAGGGGCAGGATCAACGCGTCGCGTAGCAGCGCCATTTCGTCATCATTCATGCCCCGCGCAACGGGCAGGTTGTAGCTCTGGGGGCCACCATCATGCAGCTGCCCCGTGCGCGGCCAACGGTTGGCCTCGTGAACGGAGATCATGAGGCAGTCGGGATCGTGCCCAAACGCATGCTCCACCCCATCCGGGTGATGCGCGTCAATGTCGATATAGGCCAGCCGCTGAGCCCCGTTGCGCCTTAACGACTGCAGCGCGAAAACCGGATCATTGAGGTAGCAAAACCCGTTGGCATGGCCCGGCATGCCGTGATGCGTGCCGCCACCGGGCTGGTAGACGATACCACCGTCCCGCAACAGCTCGCCCGCCAGAAGTGCGCCACCGACACCGGTTGCGGGGCGTGCGAACATCTCGGGGAAGACCGGGTTGGCGACCGTGCCAAGCTGGAACCGCTCCCGATCCTCTGGCGAGGCCTGCTGCGTGGCCTCAACCCGCGCGAGCGCATCGACGTAAGCGGGCGTGTGCCAATTCACAAGCGCGGCTTTCTTGGCGCGGGGCGAGCGAATATATTGCGCATCGGGCAGCCAACCCATCGCCCGCGACAGGTCCATCACGGTCGAGACACGCGGCACCCGAAGCGGATGCCACGTCCCATAGCTTGAGCCGCGATATATCTCGGATCCAATAAAGAGGGGGGTGGCCGTCATTCACGCAACACTAACCCGGATCTGGCCATTGCCAAGGGCGCGCGCGCAGGCAAAGCGGCACGGCTCACCACCAGTTTATGCAAGCTCCATTGATTCTTAACGGTTTTTGCGCCATTGTCGGAGGCCATAAGAATAAGAAACGGTATCTCGCGCCTCAATGTCGCTATTGCAGCTCAAACAAGCCCCGCTTCGGATGACGGGCTCCGCCAAACGGGAAGTGCGCACGCAGTTCGGCGCGCTGTGCTACCGCGTCCGCAAGGAGCGGACGCAGATTTTGCTCGTGACCAGCCGTCAGCGGGGTCGGTGGATCATCCCGAAAGGCTGGCCCGTCGAAGGCGCCACCCCCGCCGAGGCAGCGGCAACCGAAGCCTTTGAAGAAGGCGGCGTTCAAGGCAAAACCTTCAACATCTGTTTGGGCCTCTATTCCTATACAAAGCTCATGGATGACGGCGACGATTTGCCCTGCGCGGTGTCGGTCTTCCCCGTGCGGATCAAGAAAGTCCTCGAGACCTACCCAGAGATGAAGGAACGCAGGCGCAAATGGTTCAGCGTCAAGAAGGCCGCCGCGCAAGTGCGCGAGCCGGAATTGCGCAAGATCATCAAGCAGTTTGATCCCAGCCTGCTGCAGCATTGAAACGCACCCGGCTTGCATCGCGCCGCCCTGCCCCTAAATCCTGACATGACCCTGATATAAAAGGCTTGATCGCGCATGATCCGCTACGCTTTGACCTGCGAGCAAGACCACAGTTTCGAAAGCTGGTTCCAATCCGCCGCGGCCTTCGACAAGCTGCAGGCCGCGGCCATGGTGTCCTGCACGGTCTGCGGCAGCACACAGGTGCGCAAATCGGTGATGGCGCCACGCCTTGGCAAGGCGGCTGATACCAACACCGACCGGCCCCTTTCGGCCCCCGCCAGCACGGCCGAAAAAGCCTTCAAGGACCTGCGCGACAAGGTCGAGGCGAGCTCCGAACACGTCGGCAGCAATTTTGCCAGTGAGGCGCGCAAGATCCACAATGGCGAGGCCCCCGAACGCCCGATCTATGGCGAGGCCAAACCGCAAGAGGCGAAGGCGCTGATCGACGACGGCGTCCCTGTTCTTCCCCTTCCGTTCCTGCCCAAAGGAAAGGCAAATTAGATGGCCAACATTCTGATCACCGGTGCCAATCGCGGCATTGGCCGCGCGCTTCTTGATGGCTATGCGGCGCGAGGCGACGCGGTGACCGGCACCTATCGCGGCACGCATCCCGGCGAGGGCAGCTGGGTGCAGCTTGATGTCGCCGCGCCGGGTGGGTTCGACACGCTTTGTCATGACGTCGCGCCGGAGGCACTGGATCTGTTGATCTGCAATGCTGGCGTCTATTTCGACAAGGGCCAGAGCCTGGCAGACGGCTATCCGGCCCAGATGTGGGCGGACACATTCGCGGCCAATGTCACGGGCGTCTTTCAGACCATTCAAGCCATGTTGCCCAAGCTGCAAAAGGCGCAAGCACCCAAGATCGCGATCATCTCGTCGCAGATGGCGTCGTCAGAACTCGCGCCGGGTGGGTCTTATATCTACCGGGCCTCAAAGGCTGCAGCGCTCAACCTTGGGCGCAACCTGGCCACCGATCTCGAAGGGCTTGGCATAGCCGTGGGCATCTACCATCCCGGCTGGGTGCAGACAGATATGGGCGGCGGCTCTGCCGCGATCACCGTGACGCAATCGCGCGACGGGTTGATGGCGCGGTTCGACGCGCTGTCTTTGCAAAGCACCGGCGTGTTTCTGACCTATGACGGCACACCGCATCCCTACTGAGCATGGCTTGCCCTCACCCGCCCAGCGGCATATGACCCGGGCGAGTTTGCTTTCGACGTAATGGACGATGTGATGACTGCGCCCGCAAAACAGCCCGCAAAACGGCTGGTGATGAAATTCGGCGGGACCTCCGTCGCCAATCTCGACCGCATCAGACGGGCCGCAAAACGCGTGGGCGTTGAGGTCGCGAAGGGCTATGAGGTGATTGTGATCGTCTCGGCCATGTCGGGCAAAACCAACGAGCTGGTGGGTTGGGTGAACGAGACCTCGCCGCTGTATGACGCGCGCGAGTATGACGCCATCGTTTCTTCCGGCGAGAACGTCACCGCCGGGCTTATGGCACTGACCCTACAGGAAATGGACGTGCCAGCGCGCAGCTGGCAGGGCTGGCAGGTGCCGCTTAGAACCAGTGACGCGCATGGCGCGGCGCGGATCGAAGAAATCCCCACCGACAATCTGGATGCCTCTTTTGCACGGGGCAACAAGGTCGCGGTGGTGGCAGGATTTCAGGGCATCAGCGCAGATGGCAACATCACAACACTGGGCCGGGGCGGGTCAGACACCACCGCTGTGGCCTTTGCGGCAGCCTTTCAGGCCGAGCGTTGCGACATCTACACCGATGTGGACGGGGTCTACACGACCGACCCGCGTATCGAGGATAAGGCCCGCAAACTGGACCGCATCGCGTTTGAAGAAATGCTGGAGCTGGCCTCGCTGGGGGCCAAAGTGCTGCAAACCCGCTCCGTTGAGCTGGCAATGCGCTACAAGGTCAAGCTGCGGGTGCTCTCGAGCTTTGAAGAAATGGATGACAACGCAGGCACCTTGGTCTGCGACGAGGAGGATATCTTGGAAAGCAACGTAGTGGCAGGCGTGGCCTATTCACGCGATGAGGCAAAGATGACCCTGATTTCGGTCGCGGACCGTCCCGGCATTGCGGCGGCAATCTTCGGCCCGTTGTCCGAGGCAGGCGTGAATGTGGATATGATCGTGCAGAACATATCCGAGGAAGGCCGCACGGATATGACCTTCTCCTGCCCTGTCGATCAGGTGGCCCGCGCCGAGAAGGCGATGGAAGAAGCCAAGTCCACAGGCGACATTAATTACCACGATCTTGTGGCGGATACGGATGTGGCGAAAGTCTCCGTCGTGGGGATCGGTATGCGCAGCCACGCAGGCGTGGCCGCCCAAATGTTCGAGGCCCTGCACCGCGACGGGATCAACATCAAGGTCATCACCACATCAGAAATCAAGATCTCGGTTCTGATCGACCGCAAATATATGGAGCTGGCCGTCCAGGCCCTGCATGACGCGTTCGAGCTGGAAAAAGCAGCCTGAGCGAGCGGGTGCTACCCGGCTTGCTACGGTAAACTGCTTCAATTCCTAATGACTTGGCGAAGCTCCGCCGATTGCGCATATAAGGCGTGACAAGGTACGGAAACCCGTACCGAATTTGGTGTAAGATCAACTAATTCAACAGTTTTTTTCGTGATTAGGACATTTTTTTGCCTCGTTTCCCCCCTAACAATGGGGGTGTTAAGTTTGTTTCCCTTCAGTTGCGATTTCCCCCCACTCACGCAAACCAACTGATCGAGAGATCCACATGAAAAACCTTATTAGCTGCCTTGCACTCGCAGGCACCCTGTCCCTTGCTGCCACGTCTGCTGTGTTGAGCGAGGACATCAAGAACGAAGCCACCAACATCGTCCGACTGTCTGCTCCCATTGCCGACAATGCCGAACAGCGGATCAACTACTCTGGTAAGCTGCGGATGCTGTCACAGCGCATCCCTTCGGCCGCGTGCTACTATAACAACGGCATTGAAATGGAAACGACCAGCGCCTTGCTGAAGCGCGCCCCGGATGAGTTCGAGAAAATTCTGAGCGCGTTGGAATTCGGCGATCCTGACCTGAACATCGTGGCGCCAGAAACCAATGGCAAGACGCTGAAGCGTATCCATGACTTGCGCGCCGAATGGGAGCCGCTCAAGGCCGCCGTGGATGCGATCGCGGCAGGCACTGCAAGCGAGACCGATATCGACTTTGTGCTGACGCAAAGCAGGGTCGTTCTGGAAGGCGCTGCCAGCCTCGTGCCGCAACTGGTCAAGCAATATTCCAACCCCAATGCCATCCCCCACGCTCAGCTGATGCTGGTTGATCTTGCGGGCCGTCAGCGGATGCTGACCCAGAAGATTGCAAAAGAGGCCTGCATGCTTGCCACGCAATCTGCAAGCACCGACACAGCTGCGGAGCTGGAGAACACGATGTCGATCTTTGAGGCTTCGCTTGAGGCGCTGCGTTTCGGCATGGCCGAGGTTGGCATTCAACCGCCCCCCAATGACCTTATCTCAATTGGCCTCGAAGTGGTCTTGCAGGATTGGCAAGGCGTGAAACCGGTGCTCACCCAGCTGCTTGACGGCGACGCGCTGGACGACCCGGCCAGCACGCAGAAATTCAACTCCCTGAATGACACGATGGCAAATATGAACACGGTCGTGGTGCTCTATGCGGACGCCATTGGCACGGGCAGCTAAGCTAAGCTGCCGATACGCGGGTCTCGAACACTCCGGAACCTAGCTCATCTAAAATCCCCAAACACCCGGTCGCAATGGTTTGCGGCCGGGTGTTTTCTGTTCAGGCGGCTGTTTGTGCTACTTCGAACCCGATTTGAGCCGTGCTAAAGGTCAGAAATTGCGCCGCTGGCGCTTAGCCTCGCGCTTCTGCACTCCCCATCAGGATTGTTCTCGCCTATGGTTGGGGCAAAGAAATTCAAGGGACGGGGGCCGACTTGGCCGACAGGACGGAAAGTGAAAGCCGGAAGCTGCTTGGCCGGCTCCGCGAGACGCTGGCCGAAGACAGCGCTGGGCAGGAGCGGTTGGACCGGATCACGCATCTGATCGCGGATTCGATGGGCACAGATGTGTGCTCTATCTATCTGTTTCGCGATGCGGAAACGCTGGAGCTTTGCGCAACCGAGGGCCTGAACAAAGAGGCCGTTCACCACACCCGCATGCGGGTGGGCGAAGGGCTTGTAGGCCGCGTGGCGCGCACCAAACGCGCGGTAAACACGCCTGACGCACCGCAAGCCAAGGGCTTCCGCTTCATGCCCGAGACAGGGGAAGAGATTTTCAGCTCCTTCCTCGGCGTACCAGTGCAGCGTCTGGGCGAGTCGTTAGGCGTGCTTGTCGTTCAATCCAAGGATGCGCGCAGCTATTCCGAGGATGAGGTCTACGCGCTCGAAGTCGTCGCCATGGTGCTGGCGGAAATGACCGAGCTTGGCGCCTTTGTCGGCGAGGGCGAGGGAGCGATCAACGCGCTGCACACTCAGCCCGCGCTGTTTCGTGGCGGGACCGGCCAGGAAGGGGCCGCCGAGGGCCGCGTTTATCTGCACGAGCCAAGAGTTGTGGTCACCAATCCGATCTCGGACGACCCGCATGAGGAACTGCGCCGCTTGCAGGACGCAATGGACAGCCTGCGGTCTTCCGTAGACGAGATGCTGGGCGCGATGGGACGCGGTGCGGATAAAGAACAGGTTAAAGTGCTTGAGGCCTACCGCATGTTCGCCAACTCGCGCAGCTGGGTCCGGCGGATGGAAGAGGACATCGCGCTGGGCCTATCCGCTGAGGCTGCGGTCGAGAAAGAGCAATCCGCAACACGCGCCAGAATGGAACGGGTGCCGGACGCCTATCTGCGCGAGCGGCTGCATGACCTTGATGATCTGTCGAACAGGCTGTTGCGGCTTCTGACCGGTCAGGGGCAGGACACCGGTGCCGAGATGCCGGACAACCCGATTCTGATCGCGCGCAATATCGGTCCGGGCGAGCTTCTGGATTACGGCAAAAAGCTGCGCGGGATTGTGCTGGAGGAAGGCTCCGTCGGCAGCCATGCCGCGATCGTGGCCCGCGCCTGGGCGATCCCGCTGGTGATCAATGCCAAGAAGATCCTCACCGAGGCGCTGAATGGCGACCCGATCCTTGTGGACGGCGATCAGGGCATCGTCCATCTGCGCCCCGAAGACACCGTCAAGGCCGCCTTTCGCGACAAGATCGCGATGCAAGCCCAGGCGCAGGCGCGCTATGCCTCGATCCGCGACAAACCGGCCACGTCGCTTTGCGGGCATACCGTCGCGCTGCATATGAATGCCGGTTTGATGGCGGATCTGCCCTCGCTGGAAGGCTCGGGCGCGGAAGGTGTAGGCCTTTTCCGCACAGAGCTGCAGTTCCTGACCCGCGCCACCGTGCCCCGCCGCTCCGAGCTCGCCCAGATTTACAGCTCCGTCATGGATGCGGCCAAGGGCAAGCAGGTGGTCTTCCGCACGCTTGATATCGGCTCCGACAAGGTGCTGCCCTATATGAAGCCGCAAGACGAGCCGAACCCTGCCATGGGCTGGCGCGCCATTCGCGTCGGGCTCGACAAGCGCGGCGTCATGCGCATGCAGTTGCAGGCGCTTATTCGCGGGGCCGCAGGCAGGCCGCTGGCCGTGATGTTTCCCTTCGTGGCCCAATTCGACGAGTATCGTGAGGCCCGTCAACATATGCTCGATGAGCTCGAGCGAGAGAAGAAGTTGGGCCATATCCTGCCTTCGGAGGTGAAGATCGGCACAATGCTTGAAACCCCGTCGCTGGCTTTCGCGCCGCGCCAGTTTTTCGAGCTGACGGATTTCGTCTCGATTGGCGGCAATGATCTGAAACAATTCTTCTTCGCCGCAGACCGCGAAAATGAGCGCGTGCGCAGGCGGTACGACACACTCAATGTCAGCTTTCTGACCTTCCTTGAGCGGGTGGTGGACCGCTGCGCCGAGACGGGCACGCCTTTGAGCTTCTGTGGGGAAGATGCCGGGCGGCCCATCGAGGCGCTGTGCTTTGCCGCGATGGGAATAACCGCGCTGTCAATGCGGCCCGCCTCCATCGGCCCGGTCAAAAGCCTGATCCGACGCACCGACATCACCGCCCTGCGCGTCGTGATCGACGAAGCCCGCACCAGCGGCGTGCAATCAGTGCGGCAAAGCGTGATGGATCACCTCACTTCACAGCAGCAGTAAAAACGGTCTGCCGCGGGGAGCCAGCCGTAAAAAGGGCCCGCCACCTGGTCACCAGAAGACGAGCCCTAAGCTCCAAGGTGGGGGACGAACCCAACCCAAGAGTGTTCTTACATTGCAAGCGCTATCAACCACTTATCCACCGCGCAATCGAAAACAGGCCAGCGGGAAGCCACGTCATCCGACAAATATTCGGACCGTAAGGTGTCAAGCCGCATCACCTTTTGCTGGTCCCATCAATCCGAACCGCTCAGGATGCCTTGACCAGCGCAGCGAACTCCGCGATGAGGGCGGCCCGGTCATGCCCCCCCTCCTCTGCCAGCTTGCGCAGCCCAAATTGGACATGGGCGATTTCCTGAAAATAGCTGGTAAAGGCATAGTTGATGGCCGCCCCCGACACAGCGCCAAGCACGGGCACCGTTTGCGCCGCAAGCTTCTGCCCCATCGTAGTGGCAAGCCGAGGTGCCACCCGGGCGATAAGGCCCTGCACCGTCGCCCCTGTGACAGTGGTGCGCAGGGTGAGAAAGCTGAGATCTGTGCCATCATCCGCCTCTAGCGGCCCGGCGGCCGCAAAAACACGCAAACAATCGGCACGGGTATCGGGATGGGTGGGGTCAAACCCATATTCAACAGCAATTCCCTGAATGGCGCGCAGGATGACGGTTGTGGTGACCGGCAATTCCGCCAAGGCCGTCGGCATACCCCCGAACCCACCTGCCGCGCCTGTGGCCATGGTCACAGCCCGGGTCAGCCAGTGACCTGTCTCGGGCAATCTGCCCCGAGACGCCTGGGCAGCAGAGAAGCTGAGCTCCAATGCCTGCATAGTCGCCTTGTTCAGCCCATCGCGGACAGGCACAGGAAGCCGGTCGAGCAGCCCTTCGGCCTGACCTCCCAGCACGCCCACAAGCTGCATCCCCGGCCCGCTCGCCCCTTTGTAGCGATTGGCCAGCGCTGCCAGCTGCGCCTCCTTGCTCATCGGGGTTTGGACGACAGGGGGCAGAATAGTCTGGGTCATATAGCAATTCCTCTCCCCTTGGATATGGGAGCCGAGGCTGCGATTTTCAAAGATCTGCCGCGTTCAGGGCCCTTCCCATTTCCGCACAGGGCCCGAAACATCGTCCAATGCCCCGTCTTGCAGCGCCTTGCCGAGCACACGGTCAGGATTGGTCGGAGGCGGCATTGTCACGCGTGGCAACTGGGCGAAACCGAATTTGGAATAATAGGGCGCATCCCCCACAAGCAGCACGCGGGACCACCCCCCTTGCTCTGCCCGGTCAAGGCTTTCGCGGATAAGCGCGCCGCCAAGCCCCTCGCCTTGGCGGGTCGGGTGCACGGCGATGGGGCCCAGCAGCAAAGCTTCCCGCGTGCCGATCAGGACCGGCCAGTACCGGATGACCCCTGCAAGGATGTCCTCGCCATCACGCGCGGCCAGACAAAGAGCGGCCACCGGCAAAACCCCATCGCGCAACCTGTAGGAGGACAGCGCCTCCCGCCCCGGCGCAAAGCACAGATCGTAAAGCGCCTCGACCTCCCACCAATCTGATGCTGTTTCTTGTTCTAGCCGCACAAACTGGCCGCCCCGATATGCCCTTTCGGCTGGCCTAGCATGGCGCTAACACAGCGGCAAACCGGAACGAAGAAAGTGCTGCGCAATGTTCTACCGCCCCGAAGACGGCCACGGGCTGCCCCATAACCCGTTCAACGCCATCGTCTCACCCCGCCCCATCGGCTGGATTTCGACGCGAGGGTCTGACGGGTCAGAGAACCTGGCCCCCTATTCCTTCTTCAATGCCGTGGCCTATGTGCCGCCGCAGGTGATGTTTGCCTCAACCGCCAGCAAACCCGACCGCGCCAAAGGCAAGGACAGCGTTGCCAATATCATCGATAGCGGCGTCTTCTGCGTCAATATCGTGGAATATGCCGCGCGGGACGCAATGAACCTGTCCTCGGGTGCCTATGCCAGGGACGTGGACGAATTTGCGCATGCAAATATCGCCCGGCTGGATTGTGACACGATTGCCTGTTCCCGCGTGGCCGATGCGCCAGCCAATCTGGAATGCAAGCTGACCCAAATCGTTGATCTGCCCGGCGAGGCCAATATCGCCATCTTCGGCGAGGTTACGGGCATTCATATGCGCGATGACTGCCTGCGGGACGGCCAGTTCGATGTCACAACATTCGAGCCCCTCGCCCGGCTGGGCTATCGCGATTACACACGGGTCACCGATCTGTTCAGCCTCAAGCGCCCCGGCGAATGAGACCCAGGCCGGTTGGTCAAAAAGCCTTGATAGCTAATGCTCAGGCATCCCCGCCCTCAGTGACCGCCTGCAAGCTGACCCGTGCGGACCGAGTAATTTGTGGCAATCGCGTAATCCGGGTCATCGTCACTATCTACGATCAGCTGGCCCGCATTGGTCAGAAGCTCATGACAGTCGCGGCTGAGATGGCGCAGCTCGACCCGTTTGCCCACGGCCTCATACCGCGCTGCAATCGCCTCGATCGCCTGCAGTGCAGACTGGTCAGCCACCCGGCTTTCGGCAAAATCGATCACCACAAGGGACGGGTCCTGCTCTGGCGAGAACAGCTCGTCAAACCCGTCGGTTGACCCGAAAAAGAGCGGCCCCTGCACCTGGTACACTTTGGCACCTTCGGGCGTTTCATAGGTCTTGGCGTGGATGCGCTTGGCGTTTTGCCAAGCATAAGCCAACGCCGAGACGATCACCCCCACAACCACAGCGGTCGCAAGGTCGTACATGACCGTTGTGATGGTCACGAGGATGATCACGAAAGCATCGATGCGCGGTGCCTTACGGATGATGTTGAAGCTGTTCCAAGCAAAGGTGCCGATGACGACCATGAACATCACGCCCACGAGGGCCGCCAGCGGTATCTGCTCGATCAGCGGCGCGCCGACCATGATGAACGCCAACAGAAACAGGGCGGCAGCAATCCCCGCAATACGGGTTCGCCCGCCGGAATTGACGTTGATCATCGACTGCCCGATCATCGCGCAGCCGCCCATGCCGCCAAAGAAGCCCGTCACGGTATTGGCCACGCCTTGGGCCACGCATTCCTGGGACGCACCGCCGCGCTTGCCGGTGATGGCCCCCACCAGGTTCAGCGTCAGCAGGCTTTCGATCAATCCAATCGCCGCCAAGATCACGGCATAGGGGAGGATGATCCAGAAGGTCTCCAGCGTGAACGGGGCGAGCAAGTCGCCATAAATCCCCTGCGCGACCGAGGCGTTGCCCGCAAAGCTGAACGGATTATGGAATGTCGGGAAGCCGCCCGCAATCTCCGCCAGGTCGCCCACGCGTGGCACATCGATGCCAAAGGCGATAACGATCAGCGCCACGATTGCAATGCCCGCCAGCGGCGCTGGAATAGCCTTGGTCAGTTTGGGCGTGGCCCAGATGATGCCCATGGTCAGCACGGTCAGCCCCAGCATCAAGGCCAAGGGCAGGCCGCTCAGCCACTCCCCATTGGCCATACCGTGCCCACCGCCGCCATGGGCGGTGCCCGGCACCTGGAACTGGCCAAGCTGGGCCAGGAAAATCACAATGGCGAGCCCGTTAACGAAGCCCAACATCACCGGGTGCGGCACCAAGCGGATGAACTTTCCCCATCGCAGGAAACCCACCGCAATCTGGATGATCCCCATCAAAATGACCGTGGCAAAGAGATATTCGACCCCGTGCTCGGCCACCAGGGCCACCATGACCACAGCCAAAGCGCCGGTTGCGCCCGAAATCATGCCCGGCCGCCCGCCGATAAGCGCCGTGATCAAGCCCACGATGAAGGCCGCATAAAGCCCAACAAGCGGGTGCACACCCGCAACAAAGGCGAAGGCGACAGCCTCGGGCACAAGCGCCAGGGCCACGGTCAGCCCCGACAAAATCTCGATCCGCCAGCGCGCGGCTGAATGCGGCTCCGCCGGGACCAGTTGCAGGTCGCTCAGCAATGTGTTTCGGGAGAGGGCTTTGAGAAAGCTGCGGGTCACGCGGGCCTCGTTTGGCAGGTCAGTCAAGAATATCCTTCGCCCATATAGGGCCGCGCCCGAAGATGCACCCCCTTGCCCGCGAATTTCTGACCCCTCTTCTGCGCACGGGGCGTTTTCATTCCGTAAACCTTGCGGCAATATCGCCCCGAACCGCTTCTGCAACACCAAACCAAGGGCCCAATTTATGACAGAGACGATGATTGCCGTGATCGGCGGTTCCGGCATTTACGAAATCGACGGGCTTGAAGGCGCCACTTGGCAGACGGTTGACACCCCATGGGGCGCGCCGTCCGACGCGGTGCTGACCGGCAGGCTCGACGGCGTGAAGATGGCCTTCCTGCCCCGCCATGGGCGCGGGCATGTGCATACGCCCAGCACCGTGCCTTACCGCGCGAATATCGACGCGTTGAAGCGGCTGGGCGTCACGGATGTGATCTCTGTCTCCGCCTGCGGCTCCTTCCGCGAAGAGATGGCACCGGGCGATTTCGTGATCGTCGACCAGTTCATCGACCGCACCTTCGCGCGGGAGAAGAGCTTCTTCGGCACGGGATGCGTCGCCCATGTCTCCGTCGCGCATCCGACCTGCGCCAGACTTGGCGCAGCCTGTCTTGAGGCGGCCCGCAGCGCCGATATCAAGGTGCATGAGGGCGGCACCTATTTGGCGATGGAAGGCCCGCAATTCTCGACCCTGGCGGAATCGCACATGTATCGTGACAGCTGGGGCGCAGATGTGATCGGGATGACCAACATGCCCGAGGCGAAACTCGCCCGTGAGGCAGAGCTCTGCTACGCCTCGGTCGCGATGATCACCGATTATGACAGCTGGCACCCCGATCACGGGGAGGTCGATGTGACCAAGATCATCGCAACGCTGATGGGCAATGCCGACAAGGCCCGCAGCATGGTCTCGAAGCTGCCCGCCCTGCTCGGCCCCAGCCGCGGGCCCGGCCCCCCGGTGGGGGCGCCGGGGCGGGGATAACCCCAAATACCCCCCCCCCCCCCCCCCCCCCCCCCCCAGGGGG
>CAYLVP010000023.1:37809-39216 GCA_964387155.1 uncultured Rhodobacterales bacterium
GCTGGCGGGCGAATGGTCTCCCTGCCCGCATGGCTGCGACCGGGCGCTGGAATACGCCATCATCACCCAACCGCCCGCCCGCGACCCCGACATGGTCGCCAAGCTGGACGCGGTCGCAGGCCGGGTGCTGAACGGATGAGTTTTGATCTCTGGCTCGCCTTCGCCGCCGCGTCTACAGTTCTGCTGGTGATGCCTGGGCCCACTTTGCTGCTGGTGCTCAGCTACGCGATGACGCAAGGCCGCCGGGTTGCCGTGGCCTGCGCGCTTGGGGTGGCCACCGGCGACCTGATCGCCATGACGCTTTCGGTCATTGGTCTGGGCGCTCTCCTTTTGACCTCCGCCACGGCATTTACCCTGCTCAAATGGGCAGGCGCGGCATACCTGATCTTTCTCGCGGTTAAGATGCTGTGCGCGGCACCAGCGAGTTTCGGTGCAACTGGGCTGGAACCGCCCGTCCAAAGGCCGTCCAAAGTGTACCGAGACCTCGCCATCGTTACCGCGCTGAACCCAAAGTCAAACACGTTTTTCATCGCGTTTGTGCCGCAGTTCATTGACCCGGGCGCCGCTTACGCCCCGCAAGCCGCGCTGCTCATCGCAACTTTTGTGGGCATTGCAGGGGCGAACGCGCTGGTCTTTGCCCTCGCGGCCAACGCTATGCGCGCGCGCCTCAGCCGGCCGCGCACTCAAATCTGGCTTAACCGCGGAGGCGCATTGGCGCTTCTTGGGATGGCCGTCGCAACCGCTACAGCTCGAAGGGCCCCTGCATGACCGACGTCAAAGACTATATCCGCACGATCCCCGACTTCCCCCATGCTGGCATCATGTTCCGCGACGTGACCACCTTGTTCCTCGATCCGCGCGGGTTTCGGATGGCGATTGACCAGATGCTCGCCCCCTATGCCGGGGTTCGCGTCGACAAGGTCGCGGGCCTAGAGGCGCGCGGCTTTATCCTCGGGGGGGCCATTGCCCACCAGCTCTCCGTGGGGTTTGTGCTGATCCGCAAAAAAGGAAAGCTGCCCGGCAAAACCATCGAGCAGGCCTATAGCCTCGAATATGGTGAGGCCACGATGGAGCTGCATGACGACAGCTTGTCGGGCGGCGAAAAGGTGTTGCTCGTCGATGATCTATTGGCCACAGGCGGCACGGCAGAGGCCGGGATTAAGCTGATTGAAAAGCTTGGCGCAGAGGTCATAGGCACCTCTTTCATCATTGATCTGCCTGATCTCGGCGGCCGCCAGAAGCTCGAAGGGCTTGGCATGGATGTCCGCGTCCTGTGCGAATTTGAAGGCGACTAGCGCATCTCATCATTGTTCCAAAAATATCCTGGGGAGCGCGAGGGGTGAAACCCCTCGCCTTGGGCGACGACGCAGTCGGCGCAAAAGCCTAGCCCAAAACCGCGCCCGGGTT
>CAYLVP010000024.1:0-38239 GCA_964387155.1 uncultured Rhodobacterales bacterium
TTGAAGGTGGCTTGCGGCAGCGTCACGATGGAATTGAGGATCGGGAAGGGCTCGGCGGAATTTGGGATCGCGGAGGCGTTCACAAAATGCTCCTGAAAGCGCGGCTCAATCGCGGTCTCGATCTTGTGGATGGTGCGGACGGTCGCCTCGATCTCGGACCTGGCATCCTTGTTCAGCAACGCAATCCGCGCGCCGGTGCCAGCCGCGTTCCCGGCAGAGGTGACTTTGTCCAAGGGGCAATCTGGGATCATGCCCAGAACCATCGCATGTTTTGGCGAGATATGAGCCCCAAAAGCGCCTGCGAGCACCACCCGGTCGACCTCATCCGTTCCGAACTTGTCCATCAACAAACGCGCGCCGGAATAAAGCGCGGCCTTGGCCATCTGGATCTCACGTATGTCGCGATTGGTGACAGTGATCTCCCGCGCGCCATCCTGCCAGACCCGATAGGAATATGTGCGCCCATCCAGAAAGCAGCGGTCGGTGCCCGTCTGCTCGGGCGAGCCAATCAGGCCCGGACCGTCGACAATACCGGCCAGCCGCATCTCGGCCACCAGCTCGATGATGCCAGAGCCGCAAATCCCTGTAATACCCGTGGCTTGCGTTGCGTCTTTAAAGCCGTCTTCATCGGACCACAGCTCGCAACCGATGACGCAGAAGCGGGGTTCCTTTGTGACCGGGTCAATTTCGACCCGCTCAATCGCACCGGGTGCCGCGCGCTGCCCCGAGGAAATCTGCGCGCCTTCAAAAGCAGGCCCGGTGGGCGAGGAACAGGCCAGAACCTTTTCGCGATTGCCCAAAAGGATCTCGGCATTGGTGCCGACATCGACCACCAGAACCAGGTCTTCGGATTTGTCAGGGGCCTCGGACAGGGCGACGGCGGCCGCATCCGCGCCGACATGGCCCGCGATGCAGGGCAGCAGATAGGCGCGGGCGGTGCTGGCGAGGTTCAACTCCAGCTCCCGCGCGGGCAAGGACACCGCGTCGGAGGTCGCAAGCGCAAAGGGGGCCTGGCCCAGCTCGAACGGGTCAATGCCCAGAAACAGGTGGTGCATGACGGGGTTGCAGACAAACACCGCGTCAAAGATCAGGGATTTGTCGATCTCCGCTTCGGCGGCGACCTGCGTAAACAGGGCGTTCATCCCCTCGCGCACCGCGTCCGTCATCTCTTGCGCGCCGGAGGCGTTCATCATCGAATAGCTGACGCGGCTCATCAGGTCTTCGCCAAAGCGGATCTGCGGGTTCATCAGACCGGAGGAGGCCACAACTTCCCCGGTCTGCAGATCGCAAAGATGGCCTGCGATGGTCGTCGAGCCCAGATCGACGGCCATGCCGTAGACCGAGCCTTCGTAATAGCCGGGCCAGATTTGCAGGATATGGGGCTGGCTGCCGCCCCGGCTGTGATGGATCGCGCAGGTGATCTTCCATTCGCCCTTGCGCAACGTCGGCTGCAGCGCCGTCAGAATGGACAGGTCGGCCTGCACATCCTCCAGCTCCCATTCGGTTTTCAGCGCATCCGCGAGCCGCTGCAGATCGCCGGACGGGTCGTGCATATCGGGCTCTTGCACCTCGACATAGTAGAGCCGCACCGCCGGGTTCAGGGTGATGTCGCGCGCCTCGACGCGTTTGCGGACGACCTGTTTGTGGACCTGGCTGGTTTCGGGAACATCAATGACCACATCGCCTTGCACGGTCGCCTGGCATCCCAAACGCCGCCCCTTGGGCAGGCCGCGCTTGTCGTCATAGCGCTGCTCGACGCTGTTCCATTCCGACAGCGCGCTTTGATCCACAGTGACCCCGTGTTTCGGGAAATCGCCAAAGCTCGGCTGCACCTGACATTTCGAACAAATCCCACGCCCGCCACAGACGGAATCAAGATCGACCCCAAGCTGGCGCGCCGCCGTCAGCACCGGGGTGCCCTTTGCGAAATGGCCGCGTTTGCCTGACGGGGTGAAGATCACCAAAGGGTCGGTTTGTGTCATGTGTCATCTCCCTGCGGCTATCTCTACCCGTTCGAATCGCAGGAGCAATGTCATTGAGCGGCATTTGAGAGAAAACTCCGTCGAAACAGGTGGAGCCGGGTAACCGGTCCTTTTCGATTGCCTGTAGCGGTATCTCAATACCAGCAGCGGTAAGTTATTACCTTAATTGTCTTTTTTAAAAGTTTTTGCATTCTTATTCCTGGTTTTCCCCCTTAAACCAGCGTTGGCGTACGGATAGGTTCGGCGCTCAGTTCCAATGTGATCCAAGGGAGAGATCAATGAAGTATTTAGTAATCGGTGCCGCACTGGCGCTCGGCGCCTCAGTTTCGGCCGCCTCAGCAGCAACCCTCACGTTTTCCGACAGCTTCGGCCCGGCTTTGACCGAGTTCGCGACTGCAGGTTCGACCAATCCAGCCGCAACGACCCCAAATGCAGATGTTCTTGAGCTGTCCGATTTTGACGGCTCGCTGGGCACGCTGACCGGCGTTGATCTGAATTTCACCGTCGGCTACAGCTCGAGCGGCACCGTGACCAACTCCGCCCCGCAGGCGCAGTTTGCAGATGCCAGCCAAGACGTAAACGTCTTTATCGACTCCAGCGTTCTTGGCAGCACGGTCGTTTTGGCCGCGTCTGACGCAACCGGGTTCACCAACTTTGCCAGCGGCGGGTCGGGCACTGCCATCTTCCTGGAAGGCGTTGCAAGCGAAACCGCAACCGGCCTTCTGCTGAGCGATTTTATCGGCGCAGCGGGCGATGTGTTCACGATCGACTTCGCAACCATCGTGGCCACGGGCTTCACCGGTGGCGGCGGCAACCTTGCCTTTGACGTCGAAACCCTTGGCTTCCTGGAAGCAACGGTCACCTATACGTTTGACGAAGCTGTCATCGTCGACCCAGTTGCCCCATCGGCAGTACCGCTGCCTGCCTCTGGGCTGCTGCTGCTCGCTGGTCTTGCTGGCACGGCGTTGATGCGTCGCAAGTCTTAATAAAGGGCGGGCGTTAACAGCCCAGACCCGAGAAGGGTGGCCTTGATAGGGGGCCGCCCTTTTTTTTGCTTGAGGGTTTTTGAGCCTGGACTCGCGGGTTATCCCCTGCGGCGACGCCGCCCGGCGCGCCCACCCGCTGGGGCCGCGTTGGGGTCTTTGTTGAAGCTGATCCACGCGCCCCCGGACGGGTCCTGATCCATCAGGAAGTTGGCTGCACGGATCGCCTCCATCTCTTTGCCGGGTTGCGGCTTGGTCGAGCCTAGCCCGGTCAGCTGCACCAGAAGTTCCGGGTCGATATCGTCGGGCACGATGATGCCCGCAGCGGCAAGCGCGTCGCGCTTTTCCTGCAGCTTCTTGGGGCCCACGGGCAGGGCGACCGGGTTCATGATGGCGCTGGTCATGCCTGCAGCCATGGCCATGGGCAGGAAGGCATTGTTGATCCCGTGCCGGTTCGGCAACCCGAAAGAGATATTGGACGCGCCGCAAGTGGTGTTCACACCCAGCTCTTCGCGCAGACGCCGCACGAGCGTGAAGACCTGCAACCCGGCAGTGCCCATGGCCCCGATGGGCATGACCAGCGGGTCAACCACGATGTCATGCGCGGGAATGCCGTGATCTGCGGCGCGTTCCACGATCTTCTTGGCGACGGCGAAGCGCACGTCCGGGTCCTCGGAAATCCCGGTGTCGTCATTGGAAATCGCCACGACCGGCACGTTGTATTTCTTGACCAGCGGCAGCACCAGTTCAAGGCGGTCTTCCTCGCCCGTGACCGAGTTCAGCAAGGGGCGGCCTTCGGCTGCGGCAAGCCCGTTTTCCAAGGCGCCGGGCACCGAGCTGTCAATGCAAAGCGGGATGTCCGTCACCTGCTGAACCCGTTCGACCAGCTCTTTCATCAGCATCGGCTCGACGAAGTTGTTGTCAGCGTAGCGCGGGTCCTCAGCCATCTTGTTCGAAAACACCGCGCCAGAGTTGATGTCGAGCACATTGGCCCCCGCAGCGGTCTGAGCCACAGCGTCCGCTTCCACGCGGGAGAAATCGCCACGCTCCAGCTCTTCGTTCAGAATTTTGCGCCCCGTCGGATTGATCCGCTCGCCTATAACGCAGAAGGGTTCGTCAAAGCCGATCACAACTGTCTTCGTCTTCGATTCAAGGATGGTGCGGGTCATGGCAGGGCCTTTATTATGGGCGGGCAGCGGGTCGCGGCCGCGCGGTCTGTTGCAGCTTTGATCCGCCACTCTGCGCGCAATTGCGCCGCATAAAGCGACCTCACATATCTTGGAAAAGACACTTACCGCTTTGGGCTGCTGCGCGCGACCGGGACGCCGTTGAAAAATCCGGTGGATGATTATGAAAGCCCGCCGATACGCGCTTTCAGTGGTGGTCAGCCTTGCGCTGCCGGCACCGCCGAGCTGCCGCCGTTTTCAATCGCCCAATTTGCGTTTGTCTTGATCCCGCCAAGTGGGAAGAAATGGACGCTTTCGATGTTGAAATCGGGATTGGCGGCCTTGTGTTCTGCAAGCTCGGTCAGAACCTCGGTTGGCTCATATGGCAAGAGCAGCTTGGTCACATCCATCGCGCGCTTTTGTAGCACTTTCAGCGAGGGGCCAACGCCGCAGGCAATGGCGAATTTGATCAGCGTCTGCAGCTTGGCAGGCCCCGCGATGCCGATATGAACCGGCAGGTCGATCCCTGCGGCCTTGATGCCATTGGCCCAAGCGATAATCGGTGCGGCCTCAAAGGCAAACTGCGTGGCAAGCGCCATCTGCGCATCGGTTCGTTCCGAGAAAGCCTGCTTCCACGCAAGCGCCTCTTCCACATTCCTGGTGCTGCCGTCGGGATCAATATCCTTGTTTCCCTCAGGGTGGCCTGCGACGTGAAGCCGTTCAAAGCCCGCAGCATCAAAGAGCCCGGTTTCCAAAAGCTGCATGGAGCTTTCAAATGCGCCATGAGGTGTGTCGACACCGCCTGCGAGCAGCAGGGCCTGTTTCACATCCGCCTCACCCTGATAGCGCGCGATCCACTCTGACAAAGTTGCGCGGTCCTTGATGATGCGGGCCGGAAAATGTGGCATCACCTTATAACCATCCCTGGCCAGCCGGGCGGCGGTCTTGACCATATCGTCAATGGGCGTGCCTTCGATATGGGCGATGTAGACGCGGGTGCCTTCGGGCAGAAGCGCGCGGAAATCTTCGACCTTTTCCGCGGTGCGGGGCATCACCTCGATCGAATAGCCTTTCAGGAAAGCCTCCAATTCGGGCTGCGCCTGCGTGTCGGCCACGGTCTTTTTCTTGAAGTTGAGCAGCGCCATAAGTCTCTCCCGTAGCCCGTCAGCCATCATGGCCATCATTGGCGATCAATGCCTTGATCCTGTCTGCGTCGTATTCGGCTTCCAGCCGGGCCGCTTCGGCTTTTGCGACCTCATCCGGTGCGCCATCGACACAATAGGGGGCGGCTTTGCGCCATGAGGCCATATAGGCGTCGTCATCCTTGGCCCCGACCTTCATTGCGCAGCGGTCTATGGCCTGCTCGAACCGTTCGGGCAGCGGCATTTTCGAGCCGCGCCGGCCCTTGCCGACGATGACCTGCGCAGGGATGTCGCGCCAAAAGACAATTGTGACGTCAGGCATGGGGTGCGGTCCTTCGTAAGCTGTTGGGGTCGAGCATAGCGCGCCCGCGCGTCTCAGCGCCGGTATTTTCGACAAAACGCAAGCCGGTTGCGACTGCATAGCCCCAGCGGGCGGGCGCTGCCAGATAGGGTGCCGCCCATATCGCTCATGATCGCCATGAGCCCGGTTCAGCTGCAAAGCTTGCGCGAAGGCCCATCGCGGCCTAGGCTGGGTGTAACCTCAAATCGAAAGGCCCGGCTGGCATGGCGAAACCACCGCCAAAACATGCGGGCGGACATATGCGGCCTGTCGCCCCCCCGAGGCGCGATCCGCGTCCTGCCGATACACCTGATCCGGCCGACCTTTATGCGGCGCTGGACCTTGGCACGAATTCCTGTCGGATGCTGATTGCCCAGCCAAAGGGCAGCCAGTTTCACGTGGTCGACAGTTTCTCCAAATCCGTACAACTGGGAGCCGGGCTTGAGGCCACGGGGCAGTTGTCGCGCGCCTCAATGGCGCGCACGGTCGGGGCGCTGAAGATCTGCCAGAAGAAGCTGCGCCATCATTCGGTCCGGCGGATGCGTCTTGTGGCGACCGAGGCCTGCAGGCGGGCCAGCAACGCGGACCATTTCATCAAGCTGGTCTGCCGGGAAACCGGTCTGAACCTTGAAATCATCAAGCCGGAGGAGGAGGCACGCCTGGCCGTCATCTCTTGCGCGCCGCTGGTCTCGGTCAAGACCGAGCAGTTGATGGTCGTCGATATCGGTGGCGGCTCGACAGAGCTGGTCTGGATTGACCTGTCGCGGGTGCCCCGCGTGGACAGGCCACGGGCCATCATGCGGCTGCACACAGGGTTTGACCCAAAGGACAGCGCGTTCCCGGCGGCCAAAGTGGTGGACTGGATTTCGGTGCCTCTGGGTGTTGCGACGCTGCGCGACCAGTTCGATGACGTCGATGATGATGCTGCGCGGTTTGCCCTGATGTCGTGGTTCTTTGAAGAGAACCTGGCCGAATTCACACCCTATCAAGACACCGATCAGGTGCGTGAGGGCTTCCAGATTGTAGGCACCAGCGGCACCGTGACCACGGTTGCGGCCTCGCATCTGGGGCTGCGGCGCTATGACCGCAACAAGGTGGATGGGTTGCGGATGACCTCTGACCAGATCGACCATGTGATCCAGGGCTATTTGCATATGGGCCCGGCGGGCCGACGTGACGACCCGCGCATCGGGCGTGACCGGCATGCGCTGATCATGTCGGGGGCGGCGATCTTGCAGGCCCTGCTGCGCATCTGGCCGACGGACCGTTTGACCGTGGCCGACCGCGGGCTGCGCGAAGGGCTGCTTTATGCGCAGATGTCCACCGACGGCGTTTTGGAAGAGGGGCCCTTCTGAGGCTGGCCTTTGCGCTGCTGGATGGGTAGGGAGCCTCCGGCGGGGATATTTTTGGAACAATGATGAGAGATCGGCATGGCCAGATCACCCACAGGTCCTAAAGGGCCAAAGGGCAAAAACACCTCGGGACGCGGCCAGCGGGACCTGACGGTCAAGGTCAAGACCGCCCGGGGTCGAAAGCTGTCTTCTACCCTATGGCTGCAGCGCCAGTTGAACGATCCCTATGTCAAACGCGCCCAGGCCGAAGGGATGCGGGGACGCGCGGCCTATAAGATTTCCGAGATTGACGACAAATACCGCTTTCTTGTTCCGGGCGCGCGGGTGGTTGATCTGGGCTGCGCGCCGGGCGGGTGGTGCCAGGTGGCCTCCAAGCGCGTCAATGCGCTGGGTGAGCGGCAGGGCAAGAAGCAGGGCTATGTGCTGGGCATTGACCTGCAAGAGGTGGAGCCGGTCCCGGGCTGCGAGCTGTATGTGCTCGACTTCATGGATGACGGGGCCGATGACCGGGTCAAAGCGTGGCTGGACGGCAAGGCCGATGTGGTGATGAGCGACATGGCGGCGGCGTCTTCGGGGCATAAACAGACCGACCATTTGCGCATTATCGCGCTGTGCGAGGCGGCTGCCTATTTTGCCTTTGACGTGCTGGAGGAAGGCGGCACCTTCGTCGCCAAAGTGCTGGCCGGCGGCGCGGAAGGCGATCTGCAGAAGCTGCTGAAGCAGAAATTCACAAAAGTGGCGAATTTCAAGCCGGGGGCAAGCCGGTCCGACAGTTCGGAGAAATTCGTGGTGGCGCAAGGGTTCCGCGGCTGACCCAACGCCTTTTTCGAGCTGGATTTTTGCAGGCCAAAGCGTCTGGTAGGCTGCGTTGCGCGCGTAAATAGTGGGCGGCGGTGCGGGAAAATCGGCCCATGGCGGAGACGTGGCCCCCGCTCACAATAAGTTCAGATTATTTTATCAATCGCGGAACCAAATCCAGCCAGACGCATTTGGTTTGAGCGTTGCAAAGGACGCACCGTGGCCAATATGGCAACGGGTTTTGCGCCCCCAGCAATCAATGACTTCGGCCTCTCCATCTTGAGGGAATTTCGTCTCAGCGTGGCAGGGCAATCGAAACGCTATTGCGGGACCCGGTGATCATGACTGACAAGACCCTCAGCAAGAGCCTAGAACATGCGCAGCATGCGATTGAGCTCTCGGTCGAGCGCATTGAGGAATTGCGATCGATCCTTCTGCGAGAACGGGGCCGGTCCCCCGGTCTGCTCGATCCCGCCGCGCAGGTCAGCGAGGATGGCACGGGTCGCAATCGCGCCTCCGATATTCGAAGCATTGAAGGGCTTTCCGGTGGGGGCGATAACGGTAGCGCCAACCTCGATACAGCGCCCGGCGAGGAGGATATCCGCCGTCACGACCACGGTTGAGGGCCCGGCCTGTTCGGCGATCCAGTCATCTGCCGCGTCGAACCCGTCAGATACCAGCTTCATCTCTAAAAGCGGATGATCGGGCAGGCGCAGGAAGCTGTTTGCCACCAGCACGACCGGCGTTTTGAGCCGATAGGCGGTTTTGTAGATCTCTTCCTTGACCGGGCAGGCATCGGCGTCGACCAGGATCCGAGCACTCATTCAAACCCCCTTGCGTGGAAGATGAACCCCAGCAGGTTCAGCAGGATTTGCGCGGCAAGAATGCCGGTCGCGCCGGTCGGGTCATAATCGGGCGCGACCTCGACCAGATCAATGCCCACCACCTCATGGGAACGTGCGACCTGCTTCAGCAGTTCCAGGACCTCGTAATAGAGAAATCCGCCATGGCTGGGCGTGCCTGTGCCCGGCGCTATGGAGGGGCAGAAGGCGTCGATATCGATTGTGATATAGACACGCGCGCCGCTTGGGATACGTGCCGCCAGCCCCTCGGCCCCAAGGGCGCGGCATTGGCGGACGGAGAGGATATCGGACCCCATGGCCCGTGCATCCTCGTAGCCCTCCTTCGCGGTGGAGGAGACGTTGCGGATACCCAGCTGGGTCAGACCTGTGACATATGGCTTCTCTGCCGCGCGGCGCATTGGGTTGCCATGCCCGTCGCGGACCCCGTGGCGCTCGTCGACAAAGTCGAGATGGGCGTCGATCTGCAGCACATGAATGTCGCCATGCCCCTGAAACGCGGTGATGGAGGGGATGTTGACCGAATGATCGCCACCGATGGTGACGGGCAGGGCGCCTGCCTTGAGCGCCGCGCGCACCCCGGCCTCGATACCGCGATGTGAGCCTTGCGTATCAGTGTGGATGATGTCGGCATCGCCCATATCCACGATCCGCACCGAGGCGGGCAGATAGGAGGCGTCATCCTCGTGGTCGTAGGCTCCGGCATGGCCAAAGGAAAAGAGCGTTGAGGCCTCCCGCACCGCCCTCGGCCCAAACCGCGCACCGGAGCGGTACTGCGTGCCCGCATCAAAGGGCGCGCCAAGCACGGCAACATCGGCCTCGACCCGGGTCCAATCCTCGACGAAAGGCCGCTTGCCGAAGGTTGCAATGCCCACGAAGGGCAGGTTCAGCCGCCCCGTCTCATACCCGTGTCCGCTCATGCCCGTGACCCTCCCTTGGTGGCGCATCCCCGCTGTGGCACAAAATACGCCCTTTCGCACCCCCCCGATCCGTGACATAGCAAACTGCCAAACGAGACCTGCTGCAAGGAGACCGACATGCAGATTCGCGAGGCCCTCACATTCGACGATGTTTTGCTTGTGCCCGGCGCCTCCAGCGTGCTGCCAACGGCGGCCGATACGCGCACGCATGTCACCAAATCGGTCGCGATGAATATCCCGCTTCTGTCCTCCGCCATGGATACGGTGACAGAGGACCGCATGGCGATTGCCATGGCGCAGGTGGGTGGCATCGGGGTGATCCACCGCAACCTGAGTGTTGAAGAGCAGGCCACGCAGGTCCGCCGCGTCAAACGCTTTGAAAGTGGCATTGTCTATAACCCGGTGACGCTGACCGCGAACCAGACGCTTGCGGATGCGAAGGCGCTGCAGGAGCGCTATAACGTGTCGGGCTTCCCGGTGGTCGACCCGGATGGGCGCGTCGTTGGGATCGTCACCAACCGCGACATGCGCTTTGCTTCGGATGACGCAACGCCGGTCAAGGCGATGATGTCGTCTGACGATCTTGCCATGCTGGAAGAGCCCGCGGATCTGGCCGAGGCCAGGTCGCTTATGCAGGCCCGCCGGATCGAAAAGCTGCTGGTCGTCAAAGAAGGGAAACTGACGGGGCTCTTGACGCTCAAGGATCTGGAACAGGCGGTGCTGAACCCGCAGGCCTGCAAGGATCAGCTGGGCCGTCTGCGCGTCGCTGCGGCGACCACGGTGGGCGATGCGGGGTTCGAGCGCTCGGAGGCCCTGGTGGATGCGGGCGTTGATCTGATCGTGATTGATACCGCCCATGGCCATTCAGAAGGTGTCGCCATAGCTGTGGAGCGGGCAAAGAAATTATCCAATGAAGTTCAGGTGATAGCGGGCAATGTTGCCACGACAGAGGCAACGCGCGCCCTGATCGGCGCGGGTGCTGACGCGATCAAGGTGGGGATCGGCCCGGGGTCGATCTGCACGACACGGATGGTCGCAGGCGTGGGCGTGCCGCAGCTGACCGCCATCATGGATTGCGCGGAAGGCGCGCGCGCCACCAACACCCCCGTCATCGCGGATGGCGGCATCAAGTTTTCTGGCGATTTTGCCAAGGCGATTGCCGCAGGGGCCTCCTGCGCGATGGTGGGCTCGATGATTGCGGGGACCGATGAAAGCCCGGGTGAGGTGATCCTGTATCAGGGGCGCTCCTTCAAATCCTACCGGGGGATGGGGTCGCTGGGCGCCATGGCGCGTGGCTCTGCGGATCGGTATTTCCAGAAAGACGCGGCGTCCGACAAGCTGGTGCCCGAGGGGATCGAGGGACAGGTGCCTTACAAAGGCTCGGCCGGAACCGTGGTGCATCAGCTTGTGGGCGGCTTGCGGGCCGCGATGGGCTATACCGGGGCTGCCACGATATCGGAGCTGCATAAAAAGGCCAATTTCGTGCGCATCACGGGGGCGGGTCTGAAGGAAAGCCATGTCCATGACGTCCAGATCACGCGCGAGGCGCCGAATTACCGGATCGGCTAGGTGACCCCGGCGGCGCGTCTGTCTGCGGCGATCGAGATACTGGACCTCTATCTTGGCGGCACCCCGGCTGAAAAGGCGCTGACCAACTGGGCGCGGCGGTCCCGCTTCGCCGGATCGAAAGACCGCGCCGCAATCCGCGACATCGTCTTTGACTGTCTGCGCAGGCGCGAAAGCCTGATGGCAAGTGCAGGCGCACGCACCGGGCGCGCCTGTGTGGCCGCATACGCGGTGGAAGAGCACGGGTGGGACGCAACCCAACAGCTCTTTTCCGGTGAGGGTCACGCGCCTTCCGCTTTGACAGAAGCAGAAACGGCAGCGCTTTCTTCGCAAGCGCCTCAGCCCCTGTGCGCGCGCTACGACCTTCCCGACTGGCTGATCCCACGTTTTGACGCGGCGATGGGCGCGGCAAGCTTGCAGGTGGCACATGAGCTTAAGTCTCGCGCGCCCGTCTTTGTGCGGGTGAACACGCGGCGTTCTACGCGGGCGGAGGTCGCGGCGATGCTGGCGCAAGACGGCATTGCAACAACGCCGCATCCAAGGGTGGAGACCGCATTGGCCGTGACTGAAAACCCAAGACGTCTGACGGCCAGCCCGGCCTATCGCGACGGGCTGATCGAGCTGCAGGATGCGTCCTCGCAAGCGGTCTGCGCGGCATTGCCGCAGGCGCGCCGGATGCTTGATTACTGTGCGGGTGGCGGGGGTAAGGTGCTGGCCTATGGTGCGGCGCATGACGCCCAGCTTTACGCATATGACGCCAATCCCGCCCGCCTGCGCGACCTGCCGGACCGCGCGTCGCGGGCCAGGATCAAGGTGGCATTGCTCGATCAACAGGGCTGCAAAAAGGCCGCGCCTTTCGATTTGGTGCTGACGGATGTGCCGTGTTCGGGCAGCGGAAGCTGGCGGCGCGCGCCCGAGGGCAAATGGGCGCTGACGCCCGAAAAACTGGACGATTTGATCGCATTGCAGGCCCGTGTCATGGATGAGGCAGCACAGCTGGTGACACCGGGCGGCTGTCTGGCCTATGCCACTTGCTCGGTGCTGCGGGAGGAAAATGAAGATCAGGTCGCGGCGTTTCTGGCGCGCAGCCCGGGCTTTTCGCTGACCTATCAGCAGCGATTTGCGGTTTGCGATCAGGGCGACGGGTTCTTCGTTGCTCACTTGACGCAAGCGGGCTGACCCTTACGATTGAGGGCAGGTCAAACGCCGGGAGTTAAGGATCGATTAACGCTTCTGCTGCATTACGAAAGCTGTTGGACTACATTTGGAGATTGCGACGTGACACAGGCCGCGGAACCCGGCTCTGCTTCGACGGTGCGTGGTGTGCAGGCCTTGCGTAGCATTGCCGTGCTCAGCTGGCTTGCGGTGGTGGCACTTCTTGGCGGTCTCTTTCTTCCCGAACAACGACTGGCCATCGGTGCAGGCGTCCTGGGCGTGGCCCTGGCGCTTGGCGCCATTGCCTTGCGGGTCCGGGAAAAAGCGGGCCAGCGTCCCGGGGGCGGTTCAGAGCTCAAAGACCTGATTTTTCACGATAATCGATCCGTTTTCGTGACTGCCTCCACGGGCGAGGTTCTGACGCGCAACGCGGCGGCACGCCAAGCCTTTGGGGATCGTGGCGGCGAAGTGCTGGAACAGATCATCGGCAAGACCATTACCAATGCCAGCGCGCTGATATTCCGCCTGCAGGCCAAGGCCACACGGCTGAATGCGGCGCGCGAGGATGTGGTCACCCGAAACGCGCGCTACATGATTTCCATCCACAAACTTCCCGGGGATCGGTTTCTTTGGGCCATTGAAGAGGCGGGCGAACGCGCAGCACCGGGGCGCGGGGCGGACAAGATTACCCTGCCCATGCTTACAGCAAGCAGCAGCGGCACCATCCTTTATATGAACGACGCCATGCGCGCCCTGTCGGGGGAGCGTGTGAAGGCGCTTGATCGTCTTTTCACCACGGCTCCCGCGCAGACCGGGGAATTGCATCAGATCAAGACAAAAGACGGTTATATGACCGTCTATGTGGTGGTCGTCGCAGGTCCCGGTGGCCGGACGGAGTATTTCCTGGCGCCGATTGACGAGACCGCCAAACCGCCATCCGCCAGCAGTAATTTTGAAGGTCTGGAAGATTTTCCGGTGGCGCTTTTGCGTATGAAACAGTCCGGCAAGATCGAGCGCGCCAATAAGTTGGCGCGCGGATTGCTGTCGATTGAGGCCGGGGAAAGCCCGCTCTTTTCCGACCTGATCGGCGGGCTCGGGCGTCCGGTCGGGGATTGGCTGGCGGATGCGCTGGAGGGCAGATGCCTTCACCAGACCGAGGTGATGCGCGCCAAAGGCGATAAGGAAGAACGGTATTTGCAGGTCACGCTCGGGCGCGAGATCGAAGATGGCGAAGTCACCTTGATTGCGATGATCACCGACGCGACCGAGCTCAAGACGCTCGAAGCGCAATTTGTCCAAAGCCAAAAAATGCAGGCGATTGGGCAGCTTGCCGGCGGTGTCGCGCATGACTTCAACAACCTGCTCACCGCGATCTCGGGCCATTGCGACCTGTTGATGCTGCGTCATGATCCCGGCGACATGGATTATGGTGATCTGGAACAGATCAACCAGAACGCCAATCGTGCCGCCTCGCTGGTCAGCCAGTTGCTCGCCTTCTCCCGCAAGCAGAACCTGCAGCTAGAAGTGCTCGACATGCGCGACACGCTGTCGGACCTGACCCATCTGCTCAACCGCCTTGTGGGTGCGCAGATCTCATTGAACCTGACGCATGATCCGCAATTGCAATCGGTCCGAGCCGACCGACGGCAGCTCGAACAGGTGATCATGAACCTCGTCGTCAACGCGCGCGACGCGATGGACGGGCAGGGCGGAGAGATCAGTATCGAGACGCGCAATGCGAAGCTGCAAACGGACCTGAAACGCGACCGTGCCGTGGTGCCACGAGGTGATTATGTCGTTGTGAAAGTACGAGACAACGGGTCCGGGATCGCGCCTGAGAAGCTTTCGAAGATTTTTGAGCCCTTCTTCACGACCAAGCGGACCGGTGAAGGCACAGGGCTTGGGCTGTCGACCGCCTACGGCATCGTGAAGCAATCGGGCGGGTTCATCTTTGTCGACAGCACACTAAGCAAGGGGACGGAGTTTACGATATTCTTCCCGACCTATGACCGCCCCGACGTGGTGGAGGAGCCTGCGCCTGCCGCCCCCACGGCCTCCGAGACGGGGCCGGTGGACGGTGTGGTGCTTTTGGTGGAGGACGAATCGCCCGTCCGCGCCTTTGCCAGCCGCGCCCTGCAGTTGCGCGGGTTCCAGGTGTTGGAGGCGGAATCAGGTGAAGAGGCCCTGGAAGTCCTGGCAAACACCGCCTGCGAAGTCGATATTGTGGTCACCGATGTGGTCATGCCGGGGCTCGACGGGCCCAGTTGGGTGCGGCAAGCCCGCGAGACACGGCCGGACCTCAAGGTGGTTTTCGTCTCGGGCTATGCGGAAGAGAATTTCAACCAGGACAAATCCGAAATTCCGAACTCCATCTTCTTGCCAAAGCCGTTCTCTCTCAACGAACTCACTGCAACGGTCCGGGGCCAGCTGACAGAAATCGCGGCTTGATCCCATCAAGGGCGCGCGGCGCGGTCAAGAAATTGAAAGCGGCCCGTCCAACAGCGCCTCATATATCTGGAAATCAAGATGGCGCTTTTGCCTGAGCTCGGCGTGAAGCGTGTCTGACAAGGCAAGTTCCGCTTCGGGAGAGGTGTTCACCCTCTGCAGCTCAATCTCAAGCCCCAGCATCTGCCTGAGAAAATCAAGGAACGGCCCCATATCTTCGTAGCGGAAGAGGTGGTTGACCAGCAGGTCTTCATTCTCGTCGGTCAGAAACCGGCTTTGCGCGCCGATATCAGCGAAGGCGGGCTGCTCGGGGCTCAGATACCCGGCCACAAACTCATCAAAGCTGATCCCGGCAGTGCTGTTCTTCTTTCCCGTCAGGGCCGGGCGCTGCCGATACCGGTACCAGCTGCCCAGCCAGGACACTGGCTCGCGCATGACCGCAACGGTTTGCATGGCTGGCAGCTCCCCCCGCTCGAACATACCGCGAAATTTGCGTTCGAATCCGCGCGCATTCGTGTGCTTCAGCCCCGGCGGATCGCGCAGCACCATGGCGGCATGGCGATGCAGAGCGCGCTCCACCGCTGTCGTCCCGGTCTTGGGCACCGCCAGATAGGCGAGCCGTTCCTTGAAAAATACCAACATGGATCAGAGTGTTGCCCGAAATCGCAGGAATTTTGCGACAATTATGTTTGAGATCTCAACGAAACTTTAACCGTGCTGCCAAAAAGTGACCTCGAGAAATCACTTGATATGTTCTTCTTTTGATCTCATAAGGTGAGAACAATAAAAGAACAAACGCAGCGATTGTCCTTGACTATGGGGCATGAAATAAGGGTTGGAATAGATGGCAACAGCAGATCTTTTGAACATGAGCAGCAAGAACGACAGCAACAAACAAAAGGCGCTGGATTCGGCGCTGGCCCAGATTGAGCGGCAATTTGGCAAGGGCTCGATCATGAAGCTGGGCGACGGCAACGCCATTCAGGAGATCGAGGCCACATCCACAGGCTCGCTCGGGCTTGATATCGCGCTGGGCATTGGCGGGCTGCCAAAAGGCCGCATTGTTGAGATTTATGGCCCCGAAAGCTCGGGCAAGACGACGCTGACCCTGCATTGCGTGGCGGAAGAGCAGAAGAAGGGCGGCGTTTGCGCCTTTGTCGATGCAGAACACGCGCTTGATCCGCAATATGCTCGCAAGCTGGGCGTGGATCTGGACGAGCTGCTGATCTCCCAGCCCGATACGGGCGAGCAGGCGCTTGAAATTGTCGACACGCTGGTGCGTTCCGGTGCGGTGAACATGATTGTGGTCGACTCGGTCGCGGCCCTGACCCCGAAATCCGAGCTGGAAGGGGATATGGGCGACAGCTCCGTCGGTGTGCATGCCCGCCTGATGAGCCAGGCCATGCGCAAGCTGACGGGCTCCATTTCGCGGTCCAACTGCATGGTCGTGTTCATTAACCAGATTCGGATGAAAATCGGCGTCATGTTTGGCTCGCCTGAAACCACGACAGGCGGCAACGCTTTGAAATTCTATTCCTCCGTGCGGCTCGACATTCGTCGGATCGGCGCCATCAAGGATCGCGATGAGGTGGTCGGCAACACCACCCGCGTCAAAGTGGTCAAAAACAAGGTCGCACCGCCCTTCAAGCAGGTCGAGTTTGACATCATGTATGGCGAAGGCATTTCAAAAATGGGCGAGCTGCTCGACCTTGGCGTGAAGGCCGGCGTGGTCGACAAATCCGGCGCGTGGTTCAGCTACGGCGACGAACGGATCGGGCAGGGCCGCGAAAACGCCAAGACCTTCCTAAAGGAAAACACGCGCTTTGCGCTGGAAATCGAAGACAAGATCCGCGCGGCCCACGGTCTGGATTTCGACATGCCAGAGTCCGACCCGGATATCGATGTTCTTGATGATGAGGGGGATGCGCCCGAGGCGTGAACCAAGGTTAATCAGTATGAAAAGGGCGGCTTCACGGGGCCGCCCTTTTTGCGTTTGACGCGCAGCCCTGTGGACAGTCCAAAGCCGCAAGGATACACCGGCTGACAACCGCCAATTCCAGCCAATGGACGCCGCCCATGACCAGCCTGAATGACATCCGGTCCACCTTCCTGTCCTATTTCGAGACGCAGGGCCATTCGGTCCAGCCGTCCAGCCCGCTTGTGCCGCGCAACGACCCGACGCTGATGTTTGTCAATTCGGGGATGGTGCAGTTCAAGAATCTGTTCACCGGGCTGGAGACACGCGACTATTCCCGCGCCACCACGGCGCAAAAATGCGTGCGGGCCGGGGGCAAGCATAATGATCTGGATAATGTCGGCTACACGGCGCGGCACCACACGTTTTTCGAGATGCTCGGCAATTTCAGCTTTGGCGACTACTTCAAGGAGGAGGCGATCCCCTTTGCCTGGAACCTGATCACCAAGGATTTCGGGATCGACAAGGACCGTCTGTCAGTGACGGTCTACCACACGGATGACGAGGCGTTCGCGATCTGGAAAAAGCTCGGCGTCCCGGAAGAGCGGATTATCCGCATCGCGACCTCGGATAATTTCTGGCAAATGGGGCCAACCGGGCCATGCGGGCCTTGCACTGAAATTTTCTATGACCACGGCGATCATATCTGGGGCGGCCCGCCGGGCTCCCCTGAGGAGGATGGCGACCGGTTCATCGAGATCTGGAACATCGTTTTCATGCAAAACGAGCAGTTCGAAGACGGCTCGATGCGTGCGCTCGACATGCAATCCATCGACACCGGAATGGGGCTGGAACGCATCGCGGCGCTGATGCAGGGCAGCCATGACAATTACAACACCGACCTGTTCAAGGCGCTGATCGAAGCCTCGGCACATGCGACCGGCGTGGACCCTTATGGCGACCAGAACGTGCATCACCGCGTGATTGCGGACCATTTGCGCTCGACCTCTTTTCTCATTGCGGACGGTGTGTTGCCGTCAAAAGACGGGCGCGGCTATGTGCTGCGCCGGATCATGCGGCGCGCCATGCGCCACGCCCATCTGTTGGGGTCGCAGGACCCGGTGATGCACCGGCTTGTGCCGGCGCTCGTGACGCAAATGGGCGCCGCCTATCCCGAGCTGCGGCAAGCGCAACCGATGATCGAAGAGACGCTGCGCGCCGAAGAAACCCGCTTCCGCGAAACGCTGGATCGCGGGCTCAAGCTGCTTGATGACGAGCTGGCGAACCTGCCTGAGGGGGCAGAGCTGCCCGGCAAGGCGGCCTTCAAGCTTTATGACACATTCGGCTTCCCGCTGGATCTGACCCAGGACGCGCTGCGTGAAAAAGGGCGCGAGGTCGATGTGGCGGGCTTTGACGCCGCCATGGAAGACCAGAAAGCCAAGGCCCGTGCGGCCTGGTCCGGCTCCGGTGATGCGGCGGATGCCTCGGTCTGGTTCGATATTGCCGATGCGTATGGGGCCACGGATTTTCTGGGCTACGATACCGAGCAGGCGGAGGGGCAGATCCTCGCGATCGTGAAGGATGGGACCCGCGTTGAGCAGGCCGAAACCGGTGACAGCGTGCAGATCGTGACCAACCAGACGCCGTTTTACGCCGAAAGCGGCGGGCAGGTGGGCGATACCGGTATGCTGCGTGCCGGTGAGGCAGAGGCGCATGTGACCGACACGCGCAAAACTGCCGATGTCTTCATCCATATCGCCGAGGTGGCGGCGGGGTCTCTGAGCACGGGAGATGGTGTCGAGATGATCGTGGATCACGCGCGGCGTTCAACCATCCGCGCGAACCACTCTGCCACGCACCTCCTGCATGAGGCGCTGCGCGAGGCATTGGGCGAACATGTGGCGCAGCGCGGCTCGCTCAACGCGCCTGACCGGCTGCGCTTTGACTTCAGCCATGGCAAGGCGCTGAGCTTGGCCGAGCTGAACCGGGTGGAGCATGAGGTAAACGCCCATATCCGGCAAAACACCCCGGTCGAGACGCGGATCATGACACCGGATGATGCGCGCGCTCTTGGCGCGCAGGCCCTTTTTGGTGAGAAATATGGTGATGAGGTGCGCGTCGTCTCGATGGGCCGTGCCGATACGGGCAAGGGGGCCGATGGCCAGACCTATTCGCTGGAGCTTTGCGGCGGCACCCATGTGCGCCAGACCGGCGACATTGGGACCTTTGTGACGCTGGGCGACAGCGCGTCATCATCGGGGGTGCGCCGGATCGAGGCGCTGACCGGTCAGGCAGCTATGGATTATTTGCGCGCGCAGGACCACCGATTGGCTGAGGTTGCGCTGTCGCTCAAGGCGCGCCCGGAAGAGGTTGGCGAGCGGGTCAAGGCCCTGCAAGAAGAGCGCAAGGCCCTGCAGAACGAAGTGGCGCAGCTGCGCCGCGAGGTGGCCATGGGCGGCGGTGCGGCCGAGGTGGCCGATAAGGATATCGCAGGCATCGCCTTCTTTGCCCAAGCGCTGCAAGGGGTGAGCGGCAAGGATCTGCCCGCATTGATTGACGAGCATAAGGCGCGTATGGGCTCCGGCGCGGTCCTGTTGATCGCCGACGCGGGTGGCAAGGCGGCTGTGGCTGCGGGTGTGACCTCTGATCTGACCGACAAACTCTCCGCCGTGGACCTCGTGAAAGCGGCGGTGGTCGCGCTTGGCGGCAAGGGCGGCGGCGGCCGGCCCGACATGGCGCAGGGCGGCGGTCAGGACGCCTCAAAAGCCGATGCCGCAATTGCGGCGGCAGAACAGATCATCGGAGGATAAACCATGCCATCAGCCCTGTGGATCGCCCATGTGAAGGTGACCGATGCCGACAGCTACATGAAATACGCAGCCATCGCGACGGAGGTGATCCCGCAATTTGGCGGCACATTCATTGTGCGTAATGGCAGCTATGAACAGCTTGAAGGCAATGATCGGGCCCGCAATGTCGTGGCCCGTTTCCCCAGCCTGCAGGCCGCGCATGATTGCTACAACTCGGATGCCTATCAACACGCGCTGAGCTTCGCGCGCGACGCCTCGGAGCGGGATCTGGTCATCGTCGAAGAGCTCGACGACTAGCTATTCCCTCATCATTGTTCCAAAAATATCCTAGGGGTGAGGAGCGTCAGCGACGAGGGGGCAACGCCCCCTTCACTGGTCGGCCGCGCAAGCGGGCGAAAATACCTATCTCCCTCCTAGCCACGCATTCGGGCACCATCCGTGTCGAACAGTGGTGTGGTGGCAACCTGTGCCCGACGCATCTGACCTAGGATTTCGATCTCAACCTGCGCTCCTTCAAGCGCCAAATGACGCGGCAGAAAACCCTGGGCAATGGACATGCCCAGATGATGGGAATACCCGCCCGAGGTGCAAAACCCCACAACCTCGCCGCCCATGAAAATGGGCTCGTAAGCGGTGACATCGGCATCTTCCGCATCCACGATGAGGGCACATAGCTTGCGGTCCGGCGGGGTGGCCCGCTCCGCCTCTGCCGCCGCTCGCCCAATGAAATCGGCCTCCTTGGTGAAACAAATGAAGCGGTCCATCCCGGTCTCGGCTGCGGTATAATCGGGCGAAAACTCCGACAGCCAGGAGCCGAAAAACTTGTCGAGCCGCAGGCTCATCATCGCCCGCATGCCAAATGGCGTCAGCCCCTGTGGTGCACCCGCAGCCCAAAGCACATCCCAAAGCGCGCGCTGATGCATCGGGTCGCAATATATTTCAAACCCCAGATCGCCGGTATAGCTGACCCGTTGCACGGTGCAGGCAACCTGGCCCACCACAAGCTTTCTGACATCCATGAAGCGCATCTTGCCCACATCATCGCGCGTCGTGGCCTGCAGGATCTCGCGGGCGCGAGGGCCTGCCAGCTGAAACCCCGTCAGCTTGTCCGAGATGTTTTCGACACGCACGCCGCGCTCTTCATTCTGGGCAAACCAGCGCATGTGATAGGCTTGGCTGCCATAGCTGGCGGTCAGCTGGAACGTCTCGTCTTCAAGGCATGAGACGGTGAAATCCCCGATCAACCGCCCCTTGGGCGACAGCATCGGCGTCAGCGACAGACGCCCCGGCGCAGGGATCCGCCCGGCCATGATGACGTCGAGCCAGTCGCGCGCCTGCGGCCCGGTGACGCGGTATTTTCCAAAATTCTGCACCTCGTTGATACCGGCGGCGCGGCGCACGGCCGCGACCTCGCGACCCACGGCAGTAAAGGCGTTGGACCGGCGAAAGCTGGGCGCTTCAAACCGCGGCTCAGTGCCTTGGGCGAAATAATGCGCAACCTCCAGCCCGTATTGATGGCCCCAGACCGCGCCCATTTCGGTGAAAATGTCATAGATCGGCGTTGTCGCATGCGGGCGGGCGGCGGGCAGCTCCTCGTTTGGATAGCTGATCGAGAAGCGGCGCTGGTAATTCTCCACCACCTTGGCGCGCGTGTAGCCCGGGTTGATCCAGTCGCCGTAGCGCGCCACGTCCATCGCGAATGTGTCGCGTTCGGGTTCCCCTTCTATCATCCATTGCGCCAGCATCAGCCCGACGCCGCCGCCCTGGCTGAAGCCTGCCATCACGCCGCAGGCCGACCAGTAATTGCGCAGGCCCGGCACCGGGCCGACCAACGGGTTGCCATCTGGGGCAAAGGTAAAGGGGCCGTGAATGACCGACTTGATGCCTGCGCGTTTGAGCACGGTGAAACGGCGATAGGCGAAGGCCACGGAGGCTTCGATCTTGTCAAGATTGTCGGGCAGCAGCTCATGGCCGAAAGTCCAGGGCGTCCCGTCGATGGCCCAGGGCTTGCAGGGCTGCTCGTAAAAGCCAATGCACAGGCCTCGCCCTTCCTGGCGCAGATAGCTTTCGCCTGCCGGGTCCATCACATGCGGGTGCTCGGTGTCGCGCTGATAGATTTCGGCCACATCTTCCGTGACGAGATATTGATGCTCCATCGGGTGCAGCGGCAGGTAGAGCCCGGCCATAGCGGCCACCTCACGCGCCCAGAGCCCGCCTGCATTAACGACATGTTCCGCGTGGATCGTGCCTTTGTCAGTGACCACGTCCCAGCTGCCATCGGGGCGCTGGTTGGTTTCGCGCACCATACAGTGCGTCTCAATCTCGGCCCCGCCCATCCGGGCGGCCTTGGCATAGGCATGGGTCGTGCCGGAGGGGTCAAGATGCCCGTCGAGCGGATCATAAAGCCCGCCGATGATACCATCGAGATGGGTGATCGGCGCGATCTTGGCGATCTCAGCGGGGCCCACCACCTCGGTCTCCAGCCCCATGTAGCGGTGCTTGGCGCGTTCGGCCACCAGCATGTCGAACCGGTCCTGCGTGTCGGCCAGCGTGACCCCGCCCACATGATGCAGCCCGCAAGACATGCCGGTGATCTCCTCAAGCTCCCTATAGAGCCGGATCGTGTAGCCTTGCAGCGCGGCCATATTGGTGTCGCCATTGAGCGTGTGAAACCCGCCCGCCGCGTGCCAGGTCGATCCTGATGTCAGCTCCGAGCGCTCAAGCAGCATAACGTCAGACCAGCCCAGCTTGGTCAGATGATACAGAACCGAACAGCCGACAACGCCGCCGCCAATGACGGCGACCCGGGTGGTGGTTTTCATGGTGGCGCCTCCCTTTGGCTTTGGCCGAAGTCTGGGAATGGCGCGCCTGTTATCAAGTCCAAAAGCGACCTATGCGGTCGCGGCCTGACGCCGCAGCCATGTCGCGCTGAGCCATGCTTTTGTCGGCCTGCGGTGTTTCTGTCCGTCCCGGACATGGCTAGGCTGAGGCGACGCAGCAAAGGACCGCCGAGATGAAAACCCATGCACAGGCCGTTGTTATTGGGGGCGGGGTGATCGGCTGCTCGATCCTCTACCATCTGACCAAGCTGGGCTGGCGCGACGTGGTGCTGTTGGAGCGTGACGAGCTGACGTCGGGCTCCACTTGGCATGCGGCAGCCAATATTCATGGGCTCCACGACAATAACAACATCACGCGTATCCAAAATTACACCATGGATCTCTATAACGCGCTGGAGGCCGAGACGGGCCAAAGCTGCGGCGTGTTCCAGCCCGGCTCCCTCTATCTGGCCCAGACGGAGGCGCGCGAGCATCAGCTGCGCCTGCAGGCGGCCAAGGCCAAATATTACGGTCTGAACTTCTACGAAGTGAACCGGGAGGAGGCCGAACGGCTGCACCCGCTGGTCGATTATGACGGCATCCGCTGCATCATGTTCGAGCCCTCGGGCGGCAATGTCGACCCTTCGGGCGTCACCAACGCCTATGCCACCGGCGCGCGGCAGAACGGGGCCGAGATACACCGCTTCACCCCCGTCACCGCCACCGATCAGCAATCCGATGGGACATGGGTGGTGAAGACGCCCAAGGGCGACATTGTCACCCCCGTCGTGGTGAACGCCGCAGGTCTCTGGGGGCGCGAGGTGGCTGCCTTGGCGGGGATCGCGCTGCCTTTGCAGCCAACCGAACACCAGTATTTCGTGACCGAGACCATCCCAGAGATTGCGGCGATGCCCGCGCGGCTTCCTTCCATCGCGGACCGCGACGGCGAATATTATCTGCGCCAGGAAGGTCAGGGGCTGCTGGTCGGCGCATATGAGAAAGACCTGCGCTTCTGGGCCGAAGACGGCACCCCGCAAGGCTTCGGCCATGAGCTCTTTGCCGATGATCTCGAACGGATCGAGCCCAATATGATGCGCGCCATTGACCGGGTGCCTGCCGTAGGAACCGCTGGGATCAAGCGGGTGATCAACGGCCCGATGATCTGGTCGCCCGACAGCAACGCGCTGTTTGGCCCGGTGCCCGAACTCAAAGGGTATTTCTGCTGCAACGGGATCATCCCCGGTTTCTCTCAATCCGGCGGCTTGGGTTCCCTGACGGCTGAATGGATCGTGACGGGTGAGCCACATCTTGACATGTTCGCCTGGGATATGGCGCGGTTCGGGGCCTGGGCGGACAGAAAATTCACCAAGGCGCGGGTGGGCGATCAATATGCCAATCGGTTTTCTATCCATTTCCCGGGGGAGGAGCGCAGCGCAGGCCGCCCCGCGCGCACCCGTCCCATCTACGAGATGCAGCGCGAGATGGGCGCGGTGTTTGGGCTCAATTACGGGTGGGAGCATCCGCTATGGTTTGCCGACAGCGTAGGCGTCACCGACACAAACGGCTTCACCCGTCAGAACTGGTTTGAGCCGGTGGGCGCCGAGGCGCGCATGCTGCGCGACCGGGCGGGCATCATCGATATCTCCAACTTCGCCAAATACCGGGTGCAGGGGCAGGGGGCGTCGGACTGGCTGAACGCGATTTTCGCGAACAATATGCCCAAGGCGGTCGGGCGCTCCTGCCTGACCCCGCTGATCGGGGTGCGCGGCGGCGTTGCCGGGGATTTCACCGTCACCAAGCTGGGCGACGAGGATTTCCTCATCATCGGCTCCGGCATGGCAGAGCGCTACCACCTGCGGTTTTTCAACGCCGTCGCCCGACCCGAGGGTGTGCATTTCGAAAGCCAGACAGAGGCCATGTGCGGCTTCAACGTCGCGGGGCCCCAAAGCCGCGCGTTGCTGGAACGGCTGACCAATGCCTCGCTGGCCACCGCGGATTTCCCCTTCATGCGCAGCCAGCAGATCACCCTGGCCGGGGTAGAGCTGATCGCGCTGCGCGTCTCGTTCACCGGCGATCTGGGGTGGGAGCTGCATTGCCGCACCGAAGACCAAGCCCGACTTTATGCGGCCCTGATCGAGGCGGGCAGGGAGGTGGGCGCAGGCCCTGTGGGCGCGCGCGCGTTGATGTCGCTTCGGGTTGAGAAGGGCTACGGCTCATGGTCGCGCGAATACTCCCCAGAATATTGGCCGCAGGAAGTCGGGCTCGACCGTTTGATCAAGCTCGACAAGGAATTTCTGAACAAGGCCGCCTATGTCGCACTAAAGGACCGCGCGCCGCGTGAGCGCTTGAGCATCATCGAGGTGCTTGACGTGGCCGATGCCGATGCCAGCGGCGGGGAGCCGATATTTCTGCCGGGTGGCACGCCCGCAGGCCGCGTGACCTCCGGCACTTATGGCTACACGGTGGGCAAATCACTGGCACTGTGTTTTCTCAAAGACGCGCAGCCCGGCTCCGAGGTGGATGTGATGATCCTCGGCCGCTCCCATCGCGGGGTTGTTTTGGAAAAGCCGCCCTTTGACCCCGATGGGGCCAGATTGCGGGCCTAAGCACATAAAGGCAGACCGGGCGCAATCACTGCCGGGGCGCTCATAACGGTTAGGAGCATAGGGGCCTCTTTCAATCCGGGGCCACGCGCCCGGTATCAGGGCTAGAAATCAAGCTGGTCGAATATCTCTGCGATGCGCTTTTGCTTGGTGGCGGGTGCTTTGGCCTTTTCCACCGCGTGGCAATGGCCCCTTCGTTTGCCGGGCGTAAGCGCGTCCCACGCCTCGCGTGCGTCGGGTGCCTCCGCCAAGGCTTCAGCAAGCTCAGCCGGCACGTTTACCGCGTCTTGATCGGCGATGCCGAATGCGACATGCACCCTGTCACCAATGCTGAGACCAGCGGCTTTTTGGATGTCCTTGGGGATCATCAGCCAGCGTTGCCCGCCCTTTTGGGGCTGCCACGCGCCCTCGAAATCATAGCCCGCCATCTCACCACGCACCCGCAAGCGCGGGTATTGGTCAAAGGGCAGGGCCGCTTCAAGTTCACTGGGCAGCTTGACGCAAACATAGTGGTATTTGCCGAAGTCACGAATGCTGACTTCGGTGTCAAAGCTGAATGGGTAGAACTCCATTACCGCTCAGGGATCAGCCCGCGCGGGCTGAAGCGCAGCACAAGCAACAAAACCAGCCCCATGGTCAGCAGCCGCATATGCGCCGCCGCATCCAGCAGGTGGTCTTTCAGCCAGTAGCCATCCGTCATGCCTGCGGTGATCAGGTTCATGAGCGCCAGGCCCATCGGCTCCACCTGGACCCAGAGGAACCAGATCAGGAACCCGCCCAGCACAGCGCCGAAATTGTTGCCGGAGCCTCCGACGATCACCATCACCCAAATCAGGAACGTGTAGCGCAAAGGCTGGTAGCTCGACGGGGTCAGCTGCCCGTCCAATGTGGTCATCATCGCCCCCGCCATGCCGCATACCGCTGAGCCCAGAATGAAGACCTGCAAATGGCGGGCGGTGACATCCTTGCCCATGGCTTCTGCGGCCACCTCATTGTCGCGGATCGCGCGCAGCATCCGACCCCAGGGGGAATTCCACGCCGTCTGCGCCAGCCACAAAAGGATCAGCAACACGACGGTAAACAGAAGCGCATACATGCCCTTCACATAAAGGGTGGAGGCCGTGGTCGCATCAAGGCCAATGCCCGCAGCACGGTCCACGAATCCGGGGTCATTTTGCAGATCGATCTCGAAGGGAACGCCGGTGGGGCGCGGCAGGCCAACCACGTTCTTCACGCCGCGGCCCAGCCAGTCCTCGTTTTTCATCACGGCAATGATGATCTCGGCAATGCCCAGCGTGGCGATTGCCAGATAGTCGGACCGCAACCCAAGAGCCGTCTTGCCAATAACCCACGCAGCGCCTGCCGCCAGCAGCCCGCCCACCGGCCAGGCGATCAGGATCGGCAGGTTCAGCCCGCCCAGATACCCGGTCGCCGCCGGGTTCACGGCCTCCACCGCGACCACGCCTGCGTCAAAGACGAAACGGTACAGGAAGAAGCCTGCGATCAGCAGCCCGAGCATGGCCAGCGTGCGGGACCGGCCAGCGGTCATGCGGGTGTAAAGCAGGATGGCGGCCACCATGGTCGCCGCGCCCAGCGCCAGACCAAGAAGGATGCGAAGCCCCCCTGCGGCCCAGGCCTCTTGCGTCGGCGGCATGGACACAAGCACGGCGGCCAGCCCACCAAGCGCCACAAACCCCATAACGCCCACATTGAACAGGCCCGCATAGCCCCATTGAATATTCACCCCCAAAGCCATGATGGCCGAGATCAGCCCCATATTGAGGATAAGCAGTGCCGAGTTCCAGGATTGCAGAAAGCCGGTTCCGACGATCAGCAGCGCGACAAACGCAAAGAACAAAAGGTCACGCATCTTCATACCGATTGCCCCTTAAACAGCCCCGTTGGTTTGAACAAAAGCACGATCAGCAGGATCACGAAGGACACGGCGAATTTGTAATCCGTGCTCAAAAGCTGCGCGAGCCCATCCGGTGCCAGGCTTTCGGGCAGGGCGTAGGTGGCCACTTTCTTCCAGGCATAGGTCACTGTGACCTCGGAGAAGGCGATGACGAAACCGCCCGCAATAGCGCCAAGCGGATTGCCCAGCCCGCCCACAATCGCCGCAGCGAAGATCGGCAGCAAAAGCTGAAAATAGGTGAAGGGTTTGAAGCTCTTGTCGAGCCCATAAAGCGTGCCTGCAATCGTGGCCAGCGCCGCGACGATCAGCCAGGTATAGGTGACGACGCGTTCGGGGTTGATGCCCGACAGCAGCGCCAGGTCTTCATTATCTGAAAAGGCCCGCATCGATTTGCCGGTGCGGGTGCGGTTGAGGAACCAGAAGAGCACCGCCACGACAATGATGGCCGTGACCACAGTGATGCCCTGCGTGGTTTTGATCGCCAGCCCCTCTTTCAGCCCGGTCATTTCCTTGAAATTGCGCGCCGTGATGATGAACCGCTCCCCGTCCGAGAAACGCTGATCGCCAGGCCCGATGATAAAGCGGGTCAGCCCGTTCATGATGAACATCACCCCCAGCGAGACCATCACAAAGACGACCGGCTTGACCCGTGTGCGCCGGTAAAAGCGGTAGACCACCCGGTCCGTTCCCAGCAAAACAAGCCCGGTCAGCACGATCCCGAACGGCAGGGCCAGCAACGCCGTTGGCAGCGGCCCGGCGCTGATGCCCGCGCTTTGAAAGCCCCATGTGATCAGGATTACAAACATTGTCCCAAAGGCCATCGTGTCGCCATGGGCGAAGTTGGAAAACCGCAAAATCCCGTAGATCAGCGTCACCCCCAGCGCCCCCAGCGCCAGCTGCGCGCCGTAAGCCGTGCCCGGTATCAGCACGAAATTGGACAGGGCGACGATGGCGTTCAGAAGGTCCATTATTCCTCGCACCGTCCGATGTAATTCACCATCAAGGGCCCGTCGAAAATATGGGTGGCGTAGCGGGCGTCACCAGCCTTGGTACGGGTGAGCAGGTGGAAGGCGTTTTGGGTCGCGCCCGCATAAACGCTCAGCTCGTCTGAGCCCCCGATGCCCACCGAAATCGTCTCGGCATCCGTGATCAGCTGCGCGCCATCAATGGTGACGGTGTAGTTTGCATCACTGCAGGCCTCGCCCTCGAAACATTCGGTGGTGAAGGTGCAGGTCTCGGCCAATGCCGGCGCTGCGGTCAGCAACGTGATCAACACGACAGGTAGAAATTTCATCTTATCCCCCCAGGAAACTTTTGCGGACTTCGGGATCGGCCAGAAGGGCGGCACCCGTGTCGGTGAAGCGGTTGCGGCCTTGGACAAGCACATAGCCCTTATCCGCGATTTCAAGCGCCTGCCGCGCGTTCTGTTCCACCATCAGGATCGAAATGCCCGTCCGGGCAACCTCAATGATGCGGTCAAACAATTCATCCATCACGATGGGCGAGACCCCGGCGGTCGGCTCATCCAGCATCAGCACTTTGGGTTGCGTCATCAGCGCGCGGCCCACCGCCACTTGTTGACGTTGACCGCCCGACAGCTCCCCCGCCGCCTGCGCCCGTTTTTCGCGCAGAATGGGGAAGAGCTCATAGACCTGATCAATGGTCTTCTGAATGTCGTCGCGGCGCAGAAAGGCCCCCATCTCAAGATTTTCCTCAACCGTCATTGAGGTGAAGATGTTCGAGGTCTGGGGCACAAAGGCCATGCCTTTGGCCACGCGCGCCTGCGGGGTCAGGGCGGTGATGTCCTCGCCAAACAGGCGCACCGCCCCCTTGCGCACATCAAGCATGCCGAAAACGGCCTTCATCGCGGTCGATTTGCCAGCACCGTTCGGGCCCACGATCACCGCGATCTCGCCCTCATCGACGGCAATCGTGCAGTCATGCAAAATGTCGGGGCCCTTGCCGTAGCCCCCCGACATGGTGTCGCCGATCAGAACCGGGGCGCTCATGCGGTCTTCTCTTTATTTTTCAGGCCCGTGCCAAGATAGGCTTCGATCACATGCTCATTGGCCTTGATCTCGTCCAGCGTGCCTTCGGCCAAAACCCGGCCTTCCGCCATGCAGATGACCGGATCGCAAAGGCGGCCGATAAAGTCCATGTCATGCTCAATCACGCAAAACGTGTAATTGCGTTCGGTGTTGAGCCGCAGGATGGCGTCGCCAATGGTGTTCAAAAGCGTGCGGTTCACGCCCGCGCCGACCTCGTCAAGGAAGACGATTTTGGCGTCGACCATCATGGTGCGGCCCAGCTCCAGCAGCTTTTTCTGCCCGCCCGAGATATTGCCCGCCCGCTCGTCGCTGATGTGGTCGATGGTCAGAAACTCCAGCACCTCGTCGGCCTTGGCCGCCAAGGCGCGCTCTTCATCCGCGATGCGCTTGCGGCCAAACCACGTGTTCCACAGCTTCTCGCCCGACTGCCCGCCGGGCACCATCATCAGGTTTTCGCGCAGCGTCATGGAATGAAATTCATGCGCAATCTGGAATGTGCGCAGCAGCCCTTTTGAAAACAACGTATGGGGCGGCAGGCCGGTGACGTCTTCGCCATCCATGGTCACACGGCCCGATGTTGGTTGAAGAACGCCTGCGATCACATTGAAAAGCGTCGTTTTTCCTGCGCCATTGGGGCCAATCAACCCGGTGATCGAGCCCGGCTCGATCCGCAGGCTCGCGCCATCAACGGCATGAAACCCGCCGAAATGCTTGTGCAGATCATGCACTTCAATCATGTCGCGATGCCCCCTGAGAAAACAGCCCAAGGCGCGCGGCCCCAGGCTGTTTCATGCTGTTTTATGTCGCGCTCAGCCGCGCTTAGCGATATTGCGCGGTTTTCTCTTCGCCGCCTTCATACATCACTTCACGGTAGTTGCCAGCGGACTCGCCCGGCCCGATCAGCTCCACCGCCGATGCGCCGACATAGTCGATGTCGCCGCCCTCACTGAGGATCTTTAGCGCCTTGGCCAGCTCGCCGGGGAAGATCTGCTCGCCCGGGGCGTTGGCAACATCCATGACCTTGTCTTTATAGGCGCCGGGGTCGGTGGTGCCCGCGGCCTGCATGGCCAGCATGATCAGCGCCGCGGCATCATAGCTTTCCGGCGAGAAGGGCGAGGTGGCGTCAAACGCGTCGCCAGCCATCTCGGCAAATTTCGCAGCGCCGGGGCTGTCCGTGCCGGGGTGCTGACCGGAAGAGCCGTCAATCTCCGCGCCGAAATTCTCGACCAGCTTGGCAGAGATCATCCCGTCGGGGAAGTGGAAAGTGTCAAAGGCACCCGTATCGAGCGCCGCGCGCACGATGCCAGAGCCGCCTTGATCGACATAGCCTGCAACAACCAGACGATCGCCGCCCGCAGCCGCCAATGCGCCAACCTCAGCCGAATAGTCCGCCTTGCCATCCTCATGCGCAGCAGAGATTGTCACCTCGCCGCCGGCAGCCTCGTAAGCCGCCTGGAACGCGTCGGCCAGACCTTTGCCATAGTCGTTATTGGTGTAGGTCAGCGCCACGGATTTGATGCCCTGATCCATCAGCACGTCGGTCATCACGACGCCCTGACGTGCATCAGAAGGTGCGGTGCGGAAAAACAGCCCGTCATCCTCGGCGGTGGACAGGCCTGGCGAGGTGGCTGAGGGCGAAATCATCACCACGCCATTTGCCAACGCGACATTGGCCAGAATGGCACCGGTCACGCCGGAACAGTCAGCGCCCATAATGCCCGACACGTTGTCGGAGGTGATCAGGCGCTCGGCTGCCGCCGTGGCCGCAGCCGCGTCCACACAGGTGGAGTCAGCGCGCACAGGCGTCACTTTCATGCCATCCAGCAATGCGCCGCTTTCGGTCACTTCCGCCATCGCCAGCTCCGCGCCATCGGCCATCATCGGTGTGATCGATTCAATCGGGCCCGTGAAGCCCAGGATCACACCGATCTTGACCTCTTTTGCATGGCCATCGGCAAAGGCCGCGCCCGCCATCATGGCGGCGGCGGCGCTTGTCAGCAGCAGTTTTTTCATCTGTTTCTCTCCCAGTTTGACCGTGATGGTCTTTGATGGGCAAAACACTAGGACGAAGCGCGGGGCTTGGGAAGACTTTGATCATGCGAAAGTTGCGGCCCATCCCCCAGTCACAACGCGTTGAGCCCCGCTTTCCACCGCAGCCTCGCGGGCTATGGTAAGAGGCGTCTTTCAGAAAGGAGTGCCGATGTTTCGAATTGCCCTTTTGAGCGGCCTGCTGGCCACAGGCAGCGCCCTTGCGCTTGAGACCCGCCTAGAGACCAGTCAGGGGACGTTGACCATCACCAAAACCGCCGACGCGTTTGATGAGCCATGGGCCATCGGGCATCTGCCGGATGGCGGCATTCTCGTGACAGAACGGGGTGGTGCGGTGATCCATCTGGCAGCAGATGGCGCGCGGCACCGGCTTGCGGGCGTGCCGGAGGTGGTGGCGCAGGGGCAGGGCGGCCTGCTCGACGTGATGATCCCGCGCGACTTTGCCGATAGCCGCGAGGTGTTCCTGAGCTATGTCGCCGAGAAAGGCGGCGCGGTTGGAACGGCGCTTGGCATGGGCAGGCTCAACGCGGATGGCACAGCGCTCGAAGGGTTCACGCGGCTTTGGCAGCAGGCCAGCCACGGTGGGACAGGGCGGCATTTCGGCTCCCGCATCGTGGAGGCAGCCGACGGCACGGTGTTTCTCACGATCGGCGACCGGGGCGACCGGCCCTCGGCGCAGGATCTGCGCAACCACAACGGCGCTGTGATCCGCCTGACCCGCTCGGGCGAGGTGCCTGAGGACAATCCCTTTGCCCGGCAGCAGGGCGCGCAGCCCGAGATATTTTCCTACGGGCACCGCAACCCACAAGGGGCGGCGCTGGATCTGGACGGCGCGCTTTGGGTGGTCGAGCATGGCGCACGCGGCGGTGACGAGGTGAACGCGGTGCGCCCCGGGGCCAATTACGGCTGGCCCGTGATCAGCTACGGCACGCATTATTCCGGCGACAGGATCGGCGCAGGCACGGCGCAGCCGGGGATGGAACAGCCCGCGCTGTATTGGGACCCGTCAATCGCGCCATCGGGCATGATGGTCTATTCCGGCAAGCTCTGGCCCGAATGGCAGGGCGATATCTTCGTGGGCTCCCTGAAATTCGACTATATCGCGCGGCTCTCAGACACCCCCTTGTCGGAGGTAGAACAGCTCAGCGCCAATGAAACAGGGCGGGTGCGCGATGTGGTCGAAGGGCCTGATGGCGCGATCTGGTTTCTATCCGTCCATGACGGGGCGCTCTACAAGATCACGCCCTAATCCCTAAGCCGCATTAAGGTTAACGCGCCCCCCCCGGCAACATGAAGGCACCATATCACAGAGACAGGGCGCACCGTCCTGTCTCCATTTGATTTCAAATACTCAATTGGTGCGCCGGTCATGACGCGAGCGACGGCAGCCACAGCACGATGGCGGGAAAGGCCACGAGCAGGGCAATCGTCACGCCATCCGCAATAAAGAACGGCGTCACCCCCTTGAAGACATCCTGCACGCTCAGATCGTCACGCACCCCGGCCACCACAAAGCAGTTGAGCCCGATAGGCGGGGTGATCAGGCAGAACTCGGCCATCTTGACGACAAGGATCCCGAACCAGATCGCACACATCGGCCCCGACATGCCAAAGGCGCTATCCGCGGCAGAGACCATCTCCCCCCCATTCAGCGCCATGACGGCCGGGTAGACGACAGGCAGGGTCAGCAGCAACATGCCGATCGCGTCCATGAACATGCCCAGCACCGCATAGGCCAGCAGAATGCAGATCAGGATCAGCATGGGCGACATTTCCAGTGCGGTGATCCAGTCGGCAAAAGCATCCGGCAGCTGCGCGAAGCCCAGAAAGCGCACATAGATCAGCACGCCCCAGATGATCGTGAAAATCATGATGGTCAGCTTGGCGGTCTCCAGCAGCGCCTCTTTCAGCTGCGCCCAGCGCATGCCGCGATACAGCGCCATGAGAAAGACGATGAACGCGCCCACCGCGCCCCCCTCGGTGGGGGTGCCCCAGGCATCGCCAAAGGGGTTGTAGACGAAGAAGATGATGATCACGACCACCGCCACAATGGGCAAGGCGCCCGGCAGGCTTTCAAACCGTTCGCGCCAGGTAAATCCACCCACGGGCGGCCCCACATTCTTGAAGGCGACGGCAAGGCTGATGATGATGATCGCGTAGACAATCGCCGAAAAGACGCCGGGGATAAACCCCGCCAGCAGCAGTTTGCCGACATCCTGCTCCACGATGATCGCATAGATCACCAAAATGGCCGAGGGCGGAATGAGGGAGGCAAGCGTGCCCCCTGCCGCCACAACCCCCGCCGCGAATTGCTTGTTATAGCCGATTTTCAGCATCTCGGGGATGGCGATGCGCGCGAAGACGGCCGCCGTTGCAACCGACGCGCCCGAGACCGCGGCAAAGCCCGCCGTCGCAAACACTGTCGACACGGCCAGCCCGCCCGGCACCCAGGCAATCCAGCGTTTTGCGGCCTCAAACAGCGCGGTGGTCAGTCGCGCATGATAGGCCATATAGCCGATCATGATGAAGACAGGGATCAGCGACAGCACCTGCGCCGAGACCTTCGAATGCGGCACCTGGCCTGCGATCTGAAAGGCCTTGCCCAGCGCGCCGTCCCAGATCTCGCGCCTTTCATTGAAGAACAGGAACTTGTCTGCGGCATAGTCGGAGCGTTCCCAGAAAATCCAGGTAATGCCCACCAGCCCGGCAAGCCCCGCCGCGAAGGCCACGCGCATGCCCAGAATGACGGCGACCAGCATGCCGCCGGAGACGATCAACCCGATGGTGGTCTGGTCCATCATTCCGCCCCTTCCAGCGCTTCAGCCTCAAGCCGGGCCTGCTCGGCAACAGAAAGGCTCAAAGGCACGGCCACGGGGTTGTCCAGCCCCAGGATCAGGGCGCGCCCATAGCCCCAAGCCTGCAGCAACAGGCGCGCAGACAGGATGACAAAGGCAATGGGTACGACCAGCTTTGACGGCCAGGTGGGGATGCCCACATCGATCGAGCTGTCGCGCGAACACAGCGGCACCGCGCAATCAAAAGAGCGGTCAAAATGCGCCCAGGCCCCCATGGCAAGGGCGATGATCAGGGCCAGCATCAGCAGCACCGAGACGAGCTCGAAAAACCACAGCGCGCGGCCCTTCAGGGCGCTGACCAGCATATCCATGCGGATATGCGTGCCATCCCGCGCCACATAGGACACCCCCAGAATGGCGATCAAAGGCATCATCGCCTCGATATAGTCGACATAGCCCAGCATGGGGGAGGCAAAGAACTTGCGCCCCGTCACCGAATAGGCGGCAAGAAACATCAGCGAGAAGATCGCGAGCCCCGAGATCAGCGCGCAGAACCGCTCCAACGGCAACAGGGCGCGATCAAGGCGTGAGAGTAAGCTGGAATCCTCCAACACGGCGGCTGAACCGGCCATGGATATCCCCCCTTTGAGCGGTGGAAAAAGCCGCGCCCCGGCAATTGCGGGGCGCGGCGCAAAAGCGGGGCTTAGCTGCCGCGCTTCTCTTCGAGGGTGCTCACCACCAGATCATAAAGCTCCTGGCCCGGCAGGCCTTGGGCTTCCATATCCGCGATCCAGGCTTCACGCGCCGGGTCAGCGGCTTTCGTGCGGAACGCGTCGATCACAGCCGTGTCGATCTCGACCTTCTGGACGCCTTTCTCTTCCAGCACGGCGTCCCACTGCTCAAGCAGCTCGGCGTAATTGGCGAGGTAGTGATCCAGCGCCTCCTCGACGGAGCTGTCAAGCGCCTCCCGCTCCGCATCGCTGAGCGCTTCATAGGCGTCGATATTGACGACCACAGGGCAGTTCACGGTGCCGGGGTTCAGGTTGGCCGTCCACCAATCCGCCTGGTTGATCGTGCCAAAGGACAAATGCGCGTGCTGGGCGAAGGCCACCGTGTCAACGACGCCGGATTCCATCGCCTGATAGGCTTCGGTCGCCGTCACCGAGGTGGGAACCGCGCCCACAGCCTCAAATGCGGCGCCCAGACCGCCCGTCGCGCGAACGCGCATGCCGTCCATCTTCTCCAACGTGTCGCGCGGGTCGCCCGTGCCAACGAGGTTGTATTGCGGCATCGGCGAGGTCATTAGCAGCTTGGCGTTCCACTGCTCCATCTCTTCGGCGGCGGCCGGGTGGCTGTAGACCGCAGTTGAAACCGCAACCTCTTCCTCAAGGTTCGACACGCCCAGGAAGGGCAGCTCAAGCACGGTGATCACCCGGTTCTTGTCGCGGTGATAGCCTGCGCAGAACTGCGCCATTTCAAAGGCCCCGATAGAGATGCCGTCGAGGTTCTCGCGGTTCTTCGACAGGCCACCATAGGAGATGTTCATGGTGAATTCGCCGCCGGTCTTCTCCGACACCAGCTCTGCCAGCTTCTCAACATGTTCGGTAAAGGCGCGGCGCTTGCCCCACAGGGACACGTTCCACTCGGTCGCGGCAGCCTCGGCCACGAAACTCATGCTCAAGGCAACACCGCATGCGGTTGTCATCAGTTTGGTTTTCATTCGGATATCCTCCCAGTCTGGCCCGGTCCGCCCGGGCGCATTAATGCAGCTGAGTTTTGGAACTTAGCGCCCTATGCGCAAGCAAACAGCCCTGATTTTTGCCATTTTTCTGCTAAGCGATTGGAATCTAGGGAAACAAGCTGCGTTTGCAGTTCGTGCATCCCGCCTCTTGTGCGGAAATGCGCACGGGCAATGGGCGTTGTGGGCGCCCGCGCCGCGTGGCAGGGTCGCCCGGAATACAGACGCAAACGGGGGAGCCTTACCATGTCGCTGCAATTCCACCAGTTCGGCTATAGCCAGAATTCTGACAATTACGGCGTGCTCGTCCATGACGTCGAAAGCGGCGAGACCGCCTGCGTGGATGCGGGCGATGCGGGCGCGGTCCTGGCCGCTATCGCGCAGACCGGCTGGGGCCTCACCCAGCTTTGGATCACCCATCACCATGGCGATCACACCGATGGGCTGGCCGAGATCAAAGCCGCGACCGGCTGCGCCGTGCTTGGCCCCGCAGGCATTGACGGCGTTGACGAGGTCTTGACGGGCGGCGACCGGTTTCATTTTGCGGGCCGTGAGGTGGCGGTGATCCACACGCCGGGTCACACGCGCGACATGCTGAATTTCCATATCCCCGCCGAGGGCGTCGTCTTTGTGGGCGACACGCTCTTTGTGATGGGCTGCGGCCGCCTCTTTGAGGGCGACGGCCCGATGATGTGGCGCAGCCTGCAAAAGCTGATGGATCTGCCACCCCAAACGATTGTCTATTGCGCGCATGAATACACCGAAGCCAATGCCGATTTCGCGCTGAGCGTGGATCCGGGCAATGCCGAGCTGGCCGCCCAAGCCGCGCATGTGCGCTCCTTGCGCGCGCGCGGCTTGCCCACCGTGCCCACGGATATGGCGACCGAGCTTGCAACCAACCCCTTCCTGCGCCCCGGCGACGCGGCAATCCGCGCCCGTCTGGGTATGGTGGACGCCACCGATGCCGAAGTCTTCACCGAGATCCGGCGCCGCAAGGACAGCTTCTAACCGCTTGCAATCGGGCAAATCCCCATCCCATAGTTGCTGCAGATAACCTAGATCTGGGAGATTTTCGATGAAGACCGTTACCCTTCTGGCCGCAGCCTTGCTGGCATCGACCAGCCTGTCCGCCTCTGCCGAGACGCTGCGCTGGGCGCGCGCAGGCGACGCGCTGACGCTTGATCCACATGCGCAAAACGAAGGCCCGACCTCGGCGCTGGCCCATCAGATCATGGAAACGCTGGTGATGCGCAACCATGAGGGTGAGCTTGTCGCCTCGCTGGCCACCGACTGGGCACCGTCTGAGCAGAACCCGAATATCTGGGTGTTCAATCTGCGCGAAGGCGTGACCTATCATGATGGCGCGGCGTTTACGGCCGAAGACGTGGTCTTCTCGCTGAACCGCGCAATGACACAAGACAGCGACTACAAGGAACTGCTGGCCTCCGTCAAAGAGGTGCGCGCGGCGGGCGACTACACGGTCGAGATCGAGACCAACGGCCCCAACCCGATCATGCCCAACAACCTGACCAACATGTTCATCATGGACAAAGACTGGGCGGAGGCCAACAACGCCGTCAAAGTGCAGGATTATGAGGGCGGTGAAGATACATTCGCCGCCAAGAACGCCAATGGCACCGGGCCCTACAAGCTGGTCAGCCGCGAGCCGGATGTCAAAACCGTGCTGGCAGCCAATGAAAATTACTGGGGCAAGGGGGAGTTCCCGCTGGAGGTGACAGAGATCATCTACACCCCCATCCAGAACGCCGCGACCCGTGTGGCAGCCTTGCTGTCAGGCGAGGTGGATTTCATTCAGGATGTGCCGGTGCAGGATTTGGAACGTGTGGCCAGCACTGATGGGCTTGACGTGCGCACAGCCCCGCAGAACCGGGTGATCTTCTTTGGCATGAACATGGGCGACGCGGATCTGGCCAATGACAATGTCGAGGGCAAGAACCCGTTTGCGGATGTGCGCGTGCGCCGGGCCATGAACCTGGCCATCAACCGCGATGCGATCAAACAGGTGGTGATGCGCGGCCAGTCCTTCCCGGCCGGCATGATCGCGCCGCCTTTTGTCAACGGCTGGAACGAGGCGATGGATGGCGCTTCCAGCACCGATATCGAACAGGCCAAGGCACTGCTGGCCGAGGCGGGATATCCAGACGGCTTCTCCATCCAGCTCGATTGCCCCAATGACCGCTACGTCAATGACGAGGGCATCTGTCAGGCCGCCGTCGGCATGTTCGGCCAAATCGGCGTGACGGTGAACCTTGACGCCAAGCCCAAGGCGCAGCACTTCCCGCTGCTCTCCAATCTCGAGACCGATTTCTACATGCTGGGCTGGGGCGTGCCCACCTATGACAGCGAGTATATCTTCAACTTCCTCGTCCATGGCCGTGACGAGAAATACGGCTCCTGGAACGCGGTGCGCTACGACAATCCTGAGCTGAATGCCAAGATCCAGTCGCTGGCCTCCAATACGGATCTGGAGGCGCGCAATGCCGATATCAACGCCATCTGGCAGGTCGTGCAGGACGAGGCGCTCTATATCCCGATCCACCATCAGGTGCTGAACTGGGGCATGAAGTCGGGCGTCGGCACCATTGTCGAGCCCGAGGACAGCCCGAAATTCAAATACTTCACAATGAACTAAGGGACCCGGCCAGCCCCATCATTGTTCCAAAAATATCCCCGGGGGTTTGGGGGCTGGCCCCCAATATAAATCTGTTTGGGGCTGGCCCCCAAATACAAGAATCGATGGCGGCGTCAGCCGCACACTTGTCTCAGTCACGCAAGAAAAGGAGGCCCTTTATGCGCCGCTTGCTTACCTCTGCCACG